>JBIILY010000275.1:0-2674 GCA_044338225.1 Chitinophagales bacterium | reverse complement strand
AAAACCCATTTCTTCAATACTCGACACAAAAAGGATGCAATATTTATCATTTTTGTCTTTGTACTGAATTTTAAAATCATCTATTTTATCCGCTTCAACGATTTTTTTGTGATACAATTCTTCTAGGTGGGTCAAAAAGACATTCCATTCAAAATTGGTTTTGGATTGGTCTATAATTTTTTTGCCAATGGGCGATTCCGAGTCTTTTTGAAATAAAAAAATAGGGTAATTTGAAATTTGATTATCTATAACCAAACTTCTATAATTGAGGAGTTCTTCATTCAACTTCTCAACCTCTTTTTCTATACTTTCTATCGTAATTACATTTATCAAAATCCAACTATTTTTAGCTAAACAAATCTTTTACTTTTCCAAAAAATCCATGCTAATCTCTCGATTTTCCTTCTGGAGAAAAATTAGGTGCATTTTTGATTTTTTCGAGCAACTGTTTTTCTTCTGACGTGAGCTTTTCAGGGGTATAACAATTGATTATAATCAATTGATCGCCACGGCCATATCCATTGACATCGGGGATACCTTTGCCCGAAAGCTTGAGAACTTTCCCTGCATGAGTGCCTTCTTTTATGGTCATTTTAACTTTTCCACCCACCGTAGGTACTTCCACAGAATCACCCAATGCGAGCTGCGCAAAATTCAAGTATAAATTATAGATTATATGATTGCCATCACGTACAAAAATTTCGCTAGGTTCTTCTTGAATGGCTATGATCAAATCGCCATTGGGTGCTCCAAATTCGCCTTCATTTCCCATACCTCGCATACTCAAGCTCATGCCTTCTTCTACGCCAGCTGGAATTTTGATTTCAACGGTTTCTTTATCCGTCACGACTGATTTGCCATTACAGGTTTTGCAAGGCTTTAAAATTACTTCTCCCTCGCCATTACAAGTAGTACAGGTTGTTTGGGTTTGAAAACTCCCCAAAAAGGTATTTTGAACACGATATGTTACACCTTGTCCGTTGCATTTTTTGCAAGATTCTTTAGCATTTGGGACACTGTCTGCACCTGAGCCACTACAAGTTTTACATTTTGATTTTTTTTGAATACGAATTTTTTTGGTTACTCCATTGGTTACATCCTCCAAAGTTACCCGAACCGTTACACGGATACTAGAGCCTCTATTGCCTCTGCTTCGTCCACCTCCACGGCTACCGCTACCACCAAAAAATGAATCAAATGGACTGCCTCCATCACCGCCAAAGACATCGCCAAAATTTCGGAATATATCTTCCATATTCATGCCGCCACCGCTAAATCCACCAAATCCACCGCCATCAAACGCTTGATGACCGAATTGGTCGTATTTTTGACGTTTTTCGGCATTGCCTAATATCTCATAGGCTTCTGCAGCTTCTTTAAATTTAGCTTCAGCCTCTGGATTATCGGGATTTCTATCGGGATGATATTTTATAGCTAATTTTCTATAAGCATCTTTTATTTCTTTCTCTGTAGCCGATTTGCTTACACCTAATATTTCGTAAAAATCTTTCTTTGACATGATTTTATTCTAAATTTCTTATTACTTACCTACCACAACTTTTGAAAAACGAATCATTTTATCATTGAGCATATAGCCGCTTTCTACCTCGTCGATAACCAATCCTTTTTGCGACTCATCGGCAACAGGAATCTCTGTAATAGCCTCGTGTTTATCTGCATCAAATGGTTCACCTTTTGATAAAACTTTCTTGACACCTTTGCGTTCAAAAGACTTCAACATTTTGTCATAAATCAATAGCATACCTTCTTTGATCGCTGACAAATCTTCCGAATTTTCATTACTTTTGATGGCTCTTTCAAAATCATCAATTATAGGCAAAAATTCAATAATAATATCTTTCCCAGCCGTAGCAAATAATTCAAGACGCTCTTTGGCTACTCTTTTTTTGTAATTATCAAATTCAGCAAAAAGTCTCAAAAATTTATCTTTTTGTTCATTCAATTGATTTTCAAGAGGATTTTCTGTACTTATTGGTTCGTTTTCCACTTGATTTTCTTCTTGATTTGATTGTAATTCTTCCTGATTTTGCAAATCTTTTTCCTCCATAAAATTGATGTTTCTTAACGTTATTTATTATATTATTTCAAATTCCACTCCAATCTGCAAATTTAGACAAAATGTCATAAATATTATTTTTATTAATTGCGATAAAGAATTCATTACCATTTCATTTTTCTAAAACGCATATACAATTGAATATTCATAAAAACAATAATAATTTCAAAAGTATAGAACGCATGAATAATCCCCAATTTATCTGATAAAAAACATATCAAAATAGGCACTACCACAAATCCGATATACCCTACCAACATATAATCCGAGAAACCGCTCTGGCTCTTTGATCGCCTCCAAAAAATATATAGCATGGCAACATGACTAAAAAATACGAGACTAATGCCAACGATAATTCTCCGTGACTCAATCCTGCTATATTTCCATATTCTCTATACAAAGGCATGGAAATATTGACAACCAAGGATACTAAAAACAAAGTAAATGGAATAACAAATTGTGCTTTTGGGGAGAAATATTTCAACATATTGATTTTTAATGAAAAAGGCATATAATTTATAAAAATATACGCCTTTTTTGTTCTATCTGAATTTTAAAAATAGTTATTATATCATTTCACTAGGCACAACCCATTGA
>JBIILY010000274.1:0-2677 GCA_044338225.1 Chitinophagales bacterium | reverse complement strand
TTTCAGCGCATTTTTGCATCGATACAATCTGTAAATGATTATAAAGAATGGATAGAGTTGTATAAAAATTTGATATTCTGGGAGTTGGAGCTAGATAGTAGCCAAAGCCATGATATGGAAAATATCTACAACATGCAGAAAAAAGAAGCAAATATTGAGTTTAATAAGTTTGTGACAAAGAATTATATTCATTGGCTCAATAATCCAGATACGGCACCTACTTTTTCGCACAATTTGCTTAAAAATAAAGTCTTTAATACGATTAAAGAGGACAAACCTACCTTTTTTATATTAATAGATAACCTTCGCTATGATCAATGGAAAACCATACAGCCATACATCGATGAATTATTTGATTTGAAGGAAGAAAGTATGTTTTTCAGTATACTTCCTACCGCAACGCAGTACAGCCGAAATGCTATTTTCTCGGGATTGACTCCTTTAGAAATTAGTAAAAAACTGCCTCAATATTGGCTTTTTGACGATGACGAGGGAGGGAAAAATATGTATGAAAAAGAATTGCTTGAATATCAGTTGAAATCCAATTTTAAAGATGAAGTGAAAAGTAGCTATTCCAAAGTGATACGTCAAGAAGATGGTATGGCGGTTATCAATAATTTGAATAATTTGATGAAAAATAAATTCAACGCTATTGTCTATAATTTTGTAGATATGATATCGCATGCCAGAACTGAAATGGAAATGATGAAAGAGTTGGCAAAAGATGACAAAGCCTTTCGTTCTTTAACGGTTACATGGTTTGAGCATTCAAACTTGCATAGTCTTTTGAAGAAATTGGCCGAAAAAAATGTGAATGTTGTGTTTACGACAGATCATGGAACTACGCAGGTTCAGAGTCCTTCAAAATGTATAGGCGACAAACAAACCTCTACAAATATTCGCTACAAAGCTGGAAAAAATATGCAATACAACGAAAAGGATGTTTTTGTAGTTAAAAATCCAAAAGATGCCCATTTGCCTCAGGCAAACTTAAGTACAACCTATATTTTTGCAAAAGAAGATAATTTTTTGGTATATCAAAATAATTACAATCAATTTTCTAATTTCTTCAAAAATAGCTTTCAGCATGGTGGAATTTCATTGGAAGAAATGATCATTCCTATTAGTTTTTATAAAAGTAAGTAATGAATTATTATTAATTCAACAGATTCTTTTTAGCAAAAAGTTATTCTATTCACTTTATCTTTGTTTTTTTGATCAATAAAGATAGAAAATGGATTTTAGCACTACGAGTATACAAAATATTTCAGTTCATCATGTTGGTAATATGGCGATGGAAGAACCGTTGATATTATCTGATAAAGAAATTGACCTTAATCCAAAAATTGGTCAAATTTTAAAAGATAGTTTTTTGAATCGTTTTATGTTTCTTGGAAATTCCTATCATTTTTCGCATTCCAATTCGCTTCAATTTCATGAAATATATAATTATGTAAAGGATCTTTTAGAAAGTAAAGAATCTTTTCATGAAACAACAATTCATATAGCAAAGCATTTATACGAAAATTCGGTACATCCAAAGACTAAATCAGGAGAATTGTATGTATGTAAGTTTAAAAATTGTGAATTTGAAGGTTCGTATACCGATGCCATCGGAATTTTTAAAACAGAAAGCAAAACAACGTTCTTTGATGTAAAAACACAAATCCAATCTTTTGAATTATCGTGTCAAGAAGGCATTGATATGTCTAAATTTGAAAAAGGATGCTTGATATTGAACAAAGAAAAAGAGGCTGGATTTCAAGTATATATTGTAGATAATCAAAATAATAGAGGAGAGGAAGCGCTCTATTGGCGAGAACATTTTTTGGGTCTTTCGATGCGAAATACCAATTTTTCTCAAACCAATTTGCTACTCAATATGACCAAAGAGTATATTACAAAACAAATTCCAAATGATTTTACCGTAGATAAAACGGAACAAATTGACTTATTGAATCGTTCTGTGGATTTTTTTAAAAATAATGATACCTTTGACAAGGCTACTTTTGAAGAAGAAGTTTTTCAAGATAAAACGTTGATACAGTCATTTCATAATTTTAACGAAGCTTATTTAGCCAAAAGTGAAATTACTTTTCCTGAAACCTTTGATATATCGCCCGAAGCTGTCAAAAAACAAGTCAAAGCCTTTAAAAGTGTATTGAAATTAGATAAAAATTTTCATATTTATATACACGGAAACAAAGATTTGATAGAAAAAGGCGTAGATGAAAATGGCAAAAAATTTTATAAAATCTATTACGACAAGGAAGATTAGAAGAAATTTAATCTGATTTTAATTTTTGAATAATAGAATCAATAACCCAAGGTGTTCTTAAGATTCTAAAATGTCCTGTACCTGTTATTTCTATCAATTCTGCATTTTTCCAATTTTTTAATACAGCCCTCGATTGTGTTATTGGAATAATTTTATCGGCAATATCATGAAAAATCCAAGCTTTGTTTACCTGAATTTGTTTTACAAATTCGCTTACATTGAGCAGATTTACTTCCATGTTGGTTTCTTTTTCTAGCCGTTGAATGAGTCTGGATTTAACTCTTTTTGTAATACCAACTTGATGCGCCACATAGTCGATTCGTTCTATAAATTTGTCGGGCGTGGTTATGAGAATATATTTATCAATTTTTAAATTTTGATTTGCAAATAGGGCATAAG
>JBIILY010000297.1:0-2678 GCA_044338225.1 Chitinophagales bacterium | reverse complement strand
GGAAGTAGAGCCTGCTTCTTTAGCATCGCTACATCCGTCTCCATCACTATCTAAGTCTAGATGATTGTATATACCATCTAAATCCGCATCTTGATTACAAGATAGTTTTGGATTTAAACTGGTATTATAGTTTGAAGGCAACTCAAAATAAACCTCATTTGAATATCCATTGGCATTGATTCCGCCGCCATTGGTCCAGTAAATTCTATAATATCTATATTTTCCTGAATTTTTGGTCACAGGAAATACGTTTGCATTAACGGTTCCTATCACTCCAGAAATAGAAGTCACTCCATTGGTAGCCACCGTAGTATTATATGCCGAACTATCACTTAAATTGGTCCAAGAAGCATTGTCATTAGATCCTTGTAATTTTAAGAATGTGTTCGCATTGAAATGTGTATTGGTATTGATATATCCGATATACAATTTCGAAATTTGAACAGGAGCAGACATATCAAAATTATAAACGGTCTGCTGTGCGGTAGTTGAACCATTGAATTGAATGGCATAGCTAGCGGCAGCGGTAGAATTATCTCCATCGTCTAAGTTACTGAACTTATTATAATTAGCATTTGTAGCTAATGAAGATGATGCTGAGATATGAGGTCTATTTCCACTAACCCATTCTGAAGCAGTAAAGAAACAAGAAGGTGATTCTGTAGCGTCTAGTATCCCATCATTATCATCATCAATATCATTGATATCTAGAATCCCATCATTATCGTTATCTTTACAAGTAGCAATATTTGATGCTATGGCATACGATACATAGTTTGATCCATAATTAATGGTACCATTGTCAACCGAAGTTTCCTTTGAATTGGCTAAACCATTGGTGCCGTATGGCCCAGCGATGATGGAATCGGTTAAATTTGTTGTAGAACCTGCTTCAAAAGCATCGGTACAGCCATCATTATCCGAATCGAGGTCCAAACTATTTGGAATTCCGTCGTTATCCGAATCGCACTCTTTCTTAGAGCTATAATTAAATCTACTTATAGTGGGGTCATTATTACATGGGTTTCCCGGTCCATGTTTAAGAACAAGAGATATTGTTACATTTGCATTTGTTAAAATACTTGAGGCTTGATATATAAACGGAAAAGAAGTCGGATAAGGGATTGAAGATATCCTTACTCCATCAATTTCATAAACTAGGGTATCCGAAGCGCCACAATTTGAGGCACCTGTAGTAAATTCACTAATAAGCGTTATTGAATTTCCTACGATTAGCCCCGTAATAGATTTTGATAAAACCAATTCATATTGTCCATTCTCAGCCGTTTGGATTAAGGTATTTGAATAAGTGACTGGACTTGTTGGCCATGACCAAGAGCCAGGTCCGCTCAGAATTGTTGGACTTGAAGGTCTAGCGGGCATATAGCCAGCTAAAGTTACTCCTTGGAAATTCGTACCAAAATCATTGTCGCTACCTGTACATTCTTCAATATCCGGAACGCCATCATTATCATCATCGATGTCGATCAAATTAGCAATACCATCATTATCGGTATCTAAACAACCATTTCTTGTATTGTCTATTGCATTATGATAATATGATACATAGTTAATGGTTCCATTATCTACCGAAGTTTCCAATGAATTGTCCAATCCATTGGCACCCATAGTTCCTGTAAATTTAAAGTTGGCTGTGGTAGCGGAAGTAGCGCCCGCTTCTTTAGCATCGCTACAGCCGTCTCCATCACTATCTAAATCTATATGATTCAGTTTGCCATCTAAATCCTTGTCTTCAGTACATGCTAATTTTGGATTTAAGTTTTCGTTATAATTAGAAGGTGTTTCAAAATACACTTCATTAGAAAAACCATTTGCGTTAATTCCACCACCATTGGTCCAGTAGATTCTATAGTATCTATATTTTCCTGTATTCTTGGTCACAGGGAATACGTTTGCATTGATGGTTCCCGGCAATCCAAAAATGGAAGTCACTCCATTCGTAGTTACGGTTGAGTTATATGCCAAACTATCACTCAAATTGGTCCACATGGTATTGTCATTAGAACCTTGTAGTTTCAAGAACGTACTGGCATTAAAATGGGTATTGGTATTAGCATAGCCTAGATATACTTTTGAAATTTCTACAGGTACAGACATATCAAAATTATAAACAGTAGCTGGGGCCGATGTTGTAGTGGCATTGAATATTACGCCGTAGCTCGATGCAGCCGTTCCATTATCGCCATCTTCCAATTTATTTAAACCATTATAGGTTGTATTCATAATCAATCCTGTTGTAGTATTGATTTGTGTTCTATTGCCACTAAACCATTCCGATGCTTTGAAAAAACAAGAAGGTGATTCTGTTGCATCCAATACACCATCATTATCATCGTCGATATCGAATAGATCCAAAATACCATCATTATCATTGTCTTTACAAAGACCTATTGTAGCTGAAAGCGCATAGGATGAATAGGTACTAGAATAATTCAACGTACCATTATCTAAAGCCGTTTCCTTACTATTGGCCAATCCATTAGATCCATAAGGACCTGCTATGATAGAATCTGTTTTTACGGTAGTAGCTCCTGCTTCAAAAGCATCGCTACAGCCATCGCCATCTGAATCTAAATCTTTAGAATTAATAATTCCATCATTATCGGTGTCGCAATCCGAAATATTTAAGTTAGTTACAGCATTAAATTCAACATTCA
>JBIILY010000272.1:0-2690 GCA_044338225.1 Chitinophagales bacterium | reverse complement strand
ATTTCCCAAATTTAAAATCTCCCAAATTGGTGGTATCAATTGGAGTGCCGTTGGCGTCAAATTGGTACAAACTATTAGGTCCCGCTACCGAAAAAGAAGAAATTCGCATCCCATAGCTAAGAGAAAGTTTGCTCGAAACTTTTTGTTCATTTTGAAAATAAATCGCATTTTCTATTCCATTGCTTCGGCTCAGGCTTTTGCTGGCAATTACATCGTTCGAACTGCTTACATCACCTGGTTTTACATTGTGCCAAATGCCTAAAAAACCAAATTTAAAGCGATTTTTGTCATTTAAAAAATAATCAAAATCTTGTTTGATACTAAAATCGTTCAATATAGATTTTACATACAAATCAAAATCATTGAAATTCAACGTAACAGTATAATTGAAATTGTTGTAAATCAAGGAAGTATTGGAAAATAATTTATCGTTGAATACATGATTCCAGCGACCTGTAAACGTGGTATTGCCATATGTAATCCCAAAAACATTGCTGAATCCAAACTTATCTTGCCCAAAATATCCCGACAAAAATACTCTGTTTTTATCATCAAATTTATAATTGGCTTTCGCGTTCAAATCATAGAAATACAAGGTACTGCTCTTGGCTACACTGTCATTGGATAGCGCTAGAAATGCATCGGCGTAGGTTCTACGGCCACTTACAAAAAAAGATCCCTTTTCTTTTTTAATCAGCGGTCCTTCTGCAAAAAGTCGTGTGGCGATTAATCCTATACCACCTCCAAAATTATAATCCTTGTTATTTCCTTCTTTCATTTTGATATCCACCACCGAAGACAATCTTCCACCAAATTCCGCAGGCATATTGCCTTTATACAACGTCAAATCTTTGAGCGCATCGCTATTAAATGTGGAGAAAAAACCCAATAAATGCGACGCATTATATACAGGTGCTTCGTCCAATAGAATAAGGTTTTGATCCGTATTGCCTCCTCGCACAATAAATCCCGACTGACCTTCTTGTGCAGGCATAATTCCTGGCAAAAGTTGGATGGATTTCAAGACATCGCGCTCGCCTAGGATTACGGGAATTTTATCTATTTCAGCCAAATCTACTTGTACTTTACTCACCTGAACATTGCTCACATTTTGCTCTCGTTTTTTTGCCGATACTACCACTTCTCTTACTTGACGGCCTTTTTGATCTAGCGAAATATTGAGTTTGGTATTTTGCGATATGGTCATCGTCAATTTCTCTTCTTCATAGCCTATATAGCGTGCTTTGATCGTATGCGATCCCGCAGGAAGCTGTATGCTATAATAGCCATAAGCATTGGTAGCTACTCCAATATTGGGCATATTATCTACTGATACGATTGCACCCATAATGGTTTCGCCATTTTTTTTATCCGTCACCACGCCACTCACCGTATAATTTTGAGCCGAAACGCTTGCGAATAAAGATAAAATAAATAAAAATAGTATTTTTCTCACAGAATAAATTTTGAAGCGCAAAAATACAGCAATTAAGCCAAAAGACTTCTTAAATAAAATTAATATTTTCAAAACGTCAAATTTTGACCAATTTTAGCACTATCTTTGTTACTTATTTCAGATTATTTCCAAAAAAAAATGTATAATTGCAAAAATAAATAACCGCATGAACCAATCCATCAACTGCCCTAATTGTGGCTTTCACATAGATATTGAAGAAATTTTGAAGCATCAAATGGAAGAACAGTTGCAGGCTGAATTTCAGAAGAAAATTCAAAGCGAACTCAGCAAAATGAATGCCGAAAAAGAACGCATTCAAAAAGATAAGATAGATTTGGATAAATTAAAGGAATCTGAACACGAACGCCTAAAATTGAAACTAGAAGAAGAGCGCCGAAAAATAGCTGAAGCCGAAGAAAAAAAGGCAAAAGATGCCTCGGCAAATTTATTGAATCAAATCAATGAAAAATTACAAAAATCGGAGGTAGAAATATTGATGCTTCGCCAAAAAGAATTGGAACTCAAAAATAATGAAGAACGACTCAAGCATCAATATGAGTTTGAGATGAAAAAAAAGCTTTTTGAAGAGCAACAAAGCATTGAAAATAAAGTGCGACAAGAAGAGCAAGAAAAAATAAAACTCCAGCAAATGGAATGGGAAAAGAAGCTGAAAGACCAAATGAACTTGGTAGAAGAAATGCAACGTAAGGCCCAGCAAGGCAGTATGCAGCTACAAGGCGAAGTATTGGAATTGGCTATTGAAGAAATGCTCAAAAAAACCTTTCCTTTTGATGAAATTATTGAAGTACAAAAAGGAGTACGCGGTGCCGACATTATCCAAAAAGTGCGCAACAATCAGTTGAAAGAATGTGGTGCTATTATATATGAAACCAAACGTACTGAAAACTGGAGCAATGATTGGATAGAAAAATTGAAAAAAGACAAATTGGCGAGCCATGCAGATATTGCCATATTGATTACACAGGCTTTTCCAAAAAATTATAATGGATTTGCTTATATCGATGGTGTATGGGTTTGTAGCTACAAAGAAGTAGAAAGTGTGGCCAAAGCAATGCGAATGCAATTGATTCAGTTTGCCGAAATTTCTAAAACACAGGAAAACAAAGGCGACAAGTCGATGCTTTTATATGATTTTTTGATCAGTCAGGAGTTTAGAAATGCTATGGAAGCCATTATCGACAGTTTTAGCAAGATGAAAGATGACCTCGAACGT
>JBIILY010000271.1:0-2697 GCA_044338225.1 Chitinophagales bacterium | reverse complement strand
GTCTCGTGCCAAATTTGAACAATTATCTGATTCTCTATTCCAAAGAACACTAGAGCCTTGCAAAAAAGCATTGTCCGATGCGGGTATGAAAGCGAGCGATATTGATGAAATATTATTGGTAGGAGGAAGTACTCGTATCCCAAAAGTACAAGAGTTGGTAGAGCAGTTTTTTGGTAAAAAACCTTCAAAAGGAGTAAATCCAGACGAAGTAGTAGCTATGGGAGCTGCCGTTCAAGGTGGTATTATCAGTGGCGATGTGACAGATGATATCGTATTGGTAGACGTTACCCCACTTTCTTTGGGAATTGAAACTATGGGATCGGTAATGACCAAAGTTATTGAATCTAATACGACCATTCCTACAAAAAAATCGCAAGTATTTACAACCGCTGTAGACAATCAACCGTCTGTAGAAATTCATATCCTACAAGGAGAGCGCCCCATGGCAAAAGACAATAAAACGATTGGACGTTTTCATTTGGATGGGATTCCACCAGCACCAAGAGGCGTTCCACAGATTGAAGTTTCTTTTGATATTGATACCAACGGTATCTTGAATGTATCGGCAAAAGATAAAGGAACTGGTAAAGAACATAATGTGCGTATTGAGGCATCTTCCAATTTGAGCAAAGATGAGATCGAAAAAATGAAGGCTGAAGCCAAAGCCAATGAAGAGACTGACAAAAAAGAGCGTGAAAGAGTTGAGAAAATCAATGCTGCAGATAGCTTGGTATTCCAAACCGAAAAACAATTGAAAGATTTTGGTGATAAATTATCGGCTGATAAAAAACAACCGATAGAAGAAGCGGTTTCGGATCTCAAACAAGCATTGGATGCTAAAAATGATGAGGCTATTGAAGGATTGACCGAAAAACTAAATGCTGCATGGACCGCTGCGAGCGAAGAGTTGTACAAAGCACAACAAGAAACCGCAGGAGGTGCAGACGCCAATGCTTCTACTAATACTCAAAATCCAACGGGAAATGAACCTGAGGATGTAGAGTTTGAAGAAGTAAAATAATTCCAATCTTACTTATAAAATAGTCCAAACTATTTTGTAAGTTTAGAGTGGTGAATGCCGTCATTACAAGCAAATATTACAATTAAAATTGGACTATATTGATTGTATGTACGGTATAATAATATTTTTTTTTAAGTTTAGCCCAATATACGCATTAGGTTATTACAGCGTAATAAAATAATGCGTCAGTTGGATTTAATCTCGCATACAGATTGTTTCAATCAAAAATAAATTTGATTGAATTATAATCTGTTATGCGATTAATCGTTTCAAATGATTAATTTGGATTTAAACAAAAAGCAAGTCAATTATTGGCTTGCTTTTTTAAATTATAATTGGATCATTTTTTTGAATTTATAAAAATTATTGAGGTGTAGATACTCTTTCGCAATCGTTAGATTTCTTAGTTAAATAAGAAAATATTGATGTGACAAAGGTAAATTGAATTCGAATAAAATGACAAAAAATAATTGTGAAATATCCTTTTTAATAGAATCTATTTATCAAAAATGAAAAATTAGAATAATAAACAAAAACTGTTGTAGATAGCTTCTTTTTTACTCTTTTATATTCTTAATTATTTGATTAAGAGCAACTTTAGCTTCTTTCATAACGGGTAATAATGGCCAAATATGTGGCATTTCTTTTCCAATGTGTATTTGGTTATCAATTTTTTCTATATTTAGTTTTGATGAAAAAATGAGTTGATCCGGAAAAGTAATATCATTTTCAGCTAGATACAAGTATGTTTTAGGAAAAAAAGTAAATTTCCCATTAATGGGTGAAATTCTTACGTCATTTGAATCCTCCGAACACATTCTTATGGCACTCGAAACGCCTACTTTAGACAACATGACGTCTTTTTTATCTATCCCCATTATTTCTTCGTTTTTAAAAGTAGCATCTATAACAGGAGAAATCAATATTAATTTAGATGGAAGTTTTTCATTCTTTAAAATCAGTCTTTGAGTTAGCGCTATTACGAGCGTTCCGCCTGCCGAATCGCCCATCAATATAATATTTTCGCTTTGGTATTTGGATAATGCCTTTTGATAAATTTGATCTATATTTATCGATACTTCTTCAATTTTGTTTTCGGGTGCTTTTGGATAATTACACATCCAGATATCAAAGTTTGTTTTTTTGGATATAAACTCCATAGAATCCCAATGATGTTGAGCCGGGCCCGATATAAATGCTCCACCATGAAGGTAGATCAAAAGTTTATCCGTTTTTTCAAAGTTTTCAATTTGAGTAATTGCTGTTTTTAAAACCAGGAAAGTAGAGATTTTATTAGTTTTGTAAAATCTACCAGCAGGCGAATAAACGTCATGCCGCCTTAATTTTAAATAATCAATAGGTGATTTTGAAAAGATATTTTTAATTCCTTTTAATTGAATTACTAGTATCGTTAAATAGTAGGTGAAGCTTTTATTCATTGCGTTTTTTTCTTTAATCTATTATTTTTTAGGGCCATAGCCTCTTCACATTTTCCAAACACAACCTTGTCGTCAGATTGTACTATTGCAGTTGAACCCCTAGCGAATCAAATATGCATAGGGGATATGAGATATTCAAAACCTTCTATCGCTTTTTTGTCATTTTAGGTTGAGAATAAATTAGCTCTACAAAGGTAAATTAATATTTAATAAAAATACAAAGAAAATTATTAGAAA
>JBIILY010000270.1:0-2699 GCA_044338225.1 Chitinophagales bacterium | reverse complement strand
TTTAAACAAAAATAAGCAAGTCTAATTTAATCTTAACTATTTTGACAAATTGTTTCATTTTTTTTCAATTGAATATTTTTTTCAACAATATCAAAAAAAATGTCTAAATTTACCCTCAAATTCTACAAAAAAGAATAAATATGAAGAAGATTTTTACTTTACTTATTACATATATTCATTTTTCAATTTTATCGGCACAATTAGTGCCTATGTGTGCTAGTAGTGCAAACAATACAGATGATGATGAGATAATTAATGTCAACATACTAGGGACTACGTTAAATAATAGCTCAAGTTGTTTGACAACTGGACCTACAACAACAAATCCACCTTCTGTTTTAAACAGATATTCTAATTATACTGATATTGTTCACAATCTTCTTCTACCGGGTCAAACATATTCCGTTTCTGTAACAGGTACCAATTGTAATAATTTCCAATTTTCAGCTGGATGCGCAATTTTTATTGACTATAATAATAATGGGGTTTGGGATTTACCAAATGAAAGAGTAGCTACTTGGGCTATAACTCCTTTGGCCGTAAGTCCTGCAAATACTCAATACCCAACACTTAACTTTACTGTCCCAAATACAAATTTAGCATTAGGAACTATCACTAGATTAAGAATTACAATAATAGAAAGTACTGCAGGAGCTACTCATACAGGATGCGGTACTTATGGCTGGGGAGAAACAGAGGACTATGCAATAAGATTAGGCGAAAAAGAATTTGACCTAACTCTTGACCCAATAATTGAACCCGATACAGTAGCATTTTGTGGAGATACAAAAAAAGCTATGACCGTCAAAGTAAACAACATAGGAAATCAACCGATGTTAGGAGGATTTGTAAAAATGAATGTACTTAGAAATGGAGTATTAATTGATTCTATTCGAAAAGATTTGACCAATACAATATTAGATGGAGTATCTACGACAATAAATTTAGGAGAATTAACCTTTACAACAGACGAACCTCTTGAATTTCATGCCATTGTATATCATCCAGATGACCAAAAAAGAGGCAATGATACCTTGAAAAAAACGATTTGGGTATATCAGCATCCTACATACAGCAAAAGATTTAATAAAGTTTGTCTTGGAGATTCTACACTTCTTGTTGTTGATAGTTTTTCACAACCTCCTCATAGGATTTTATGGGAAAATCAAGACGAAAATGACTCTACGAAAATGCTTTTAGCTGCAAATAGAAATGTCTCAGTTACAATTACAAGAGGGAAATGTGAAAAAACAAGTACAATACCTGTTTCCATGTTTCCACTTCCTACATTAGTTATGCCTCGAGACACCATTTTATGCAATGGACAATCAATAAAATTAGATGTAAATACAAATGCAAATACTGTAATTTGGACTCCAGATAGTAGCAATGGCACATCCAAAACGGTAGGTGATAGCACCAAAACCTATACCGCTACAGCCATTAACACAAGTAATAATTGCTTCAAAAAAGGAGAAGTTAGTATTAGAGGCGTTCAACTTCCTATTTATACGGCTATAAAAGATACCGTGTGTATAAATGACACAGCGATAATTGGACAAACCCATGTGAATGGGTTTAGCTACAAATGGCTATTTGATACCACAAAAACAACACCCGTGGTAAATATTTTGGGTAATAATGTAACTCAAACAGGTATTTATAAATATTATCTGGGGTATCAAGGATGTAGAAAATTGGACTCTACATATCTCAAAGTAAATGCATTGCCAAATGTAAGTGCCGTTCAGAATCGTCCAAATGGAATATGCAAATATGAATCGGACACGCTAGTAGCTACGGGCGCTATGACCTATAATTGGGGAAGTATTGGTACTGGACAACTAAAAGTAGTCTCACCATTAACTACTACGTACTACAAAGTAACAGGTACTGATGCTAATAAATGTATGAATACCTATACTATTCCTGTAATCATTAATCCACAACCCAATTTAATTATTTATTCAAACAAATTTAAAGATGTAGTATGTATTGGAGATAGTGCTATATTATTTGCCAATGGCGCGAAAACATACAAATGGGATGACAACAATACAGATTCGGTTCGAAATATGGTCACATCTATTTCAAAACAGTTCCAAATCATAGGAACATCAGATAAAAACTGTAAAGATACCGCTCAATTTAGACTAGAAGTAAAACCTAATTTTGATATCAGTACCACAAGCGATACGGTTTGTGCGGGGGAAACAGGAACATTAGGCGTGGTAGCTCCAGCAGGAACTACAATAGATTGGGGGACACTTGGCACTACAAATCAAGTAAATGTTGTAGGCATCAAAACGGTAAAATATGCCGTGAAAGTTACGAGTTTAGAAAAATGTCAAAAAACGGAATATGCAGAGCTGGTAGTCAAACCAAAACCCATAGGCAATGTAAATGATGCGATTATTTGCGAAGGCGAGAGAGCTCAACTAACCGCAACAGGAGGATCATCATACTTATGGACCCAAGGGGCTGCCTCAGCTACAAGCACCATCAATGTATTTCCTAGGGTTTCAACAGACTATACAGTAGAAGTATCTAATGAATTTGGATGTAAAGACACGCTAAATACTACGGTAAAGGTAATTGAGAAGTCTAATTTACAATTTAAATCCTTAGCTCCTATCTATAATTGTCCAACGATTCCGGTTACTTTAGTTGCAACTCCAGTAGGGGGTAAATTCTTTGGG
>JBIILY010000269.1:0-2710 GCA_044338225.1 Chitinophagales bacterium | reverse complement strand
ATCCTCTTAAAACTTCATTTGGATTTATTTATAGCTATTGGAATCATAAAATCGTGCGATGGTTTTCGCCTATTGTTTTTTTATTTGTATTTTTGCAGTCATTTTTATTTGAAAGTCAAAGCCTTGTTTTTGATTGGATCAATAAAATGGGCATAGCGTTATTGTTTTATCTAGGCTTCAATTTTTTGTTGTATAAGTTTGAATTTAAGCCAATTTTCGCTAAGTTATTTTACTTTTTAGCTATGAATATAGCTATTTTGATAGGATTTTTTAATTATATAAAAGGAATAAAAAGCAATGTCTGGAACAGAAGCAAACGATTTTAGATTGAATACCATAGAAGAAGCCTTGCACGATATCAAACAAGGTAAATTAATCATTGTGGTCGACGATGAAGATAGAGAAAATGAAGGCGATTTTATTGCCGCGGCAGAATTGATTACACCCGAATTGGTCAATTTTATGGCTACGCATGGAAGAGGATTGATTTGCACGCCTTTGACCGAAAAACGATGCGAAGAGTTGGATTTGCAGTTGATGGTAGGCAAAAATACGGTTTTGCATCAAACACAGTTTACCGTATCGGTAGATTTGATAGGCGGTGGCTGTACTACAGGGATTTCGGCTCAAGATAGAGCACAAACTATAAAAGCATTGACCGATAAAGCTATTAAACCAAACGACCTAGGTCGTCCGGGACATATTTTTCCTTTGATCGCTCGAGAAGGTGGCGTATTGCGTCGTGCAGGACATACAGAAGCGGCTGTGGATTTGGCACGATTGGCAGGGTTACAACCCGCAGGCGTATTGGTGGAAATTTTGAATGCAGATGGTACCATGGCACGTTTGCCTCAATTGATAGAGTTGGCAAAAAAAATGAATTTGAAAATCATTTCTATCGAAGATTTGATTGAATATAGAATGACCCACGATAGTTTGATTCATTTGGAAGAAGTTGTAGATATGCCTACAAAATACGGTAATTTCAAACTCGCCGCATTTTCACAAAATAATTCATCGGATGTACATTTAGCCTTAATAAAAGGAGAATGGACGGAAAATGAACCTGTAATGGTGCGTGTTCATAGCAGTTGTGTTACGGGTGATATTTTGCATTCGCTCCGATGCGATTGTGGTGAGCAACTAGAGTTGGCTATGAAAATGATAGAAAAAGAAGGCAAAGGTGTTGTGCTGTATATGCAGCAAGAAGGCCGAGGTATAGGACTTGTAAATAAACTAAAAGCATACAAACTACAAGAGCAAGGGCTGGATACGGTAGAAGCCAATCTTCAACTAGGATTCAAAATGGACCAAAGAGACTATGGAATAGGTGCACAAATCCTGCGTCAATTGAATATTCAAAAAATACGATTGGTGAGCAATAATCCCAAAAAACGAGTAGGATTGATAGGTTATGGCTTAGAAATAGTTGAAAATATCCCTGTGATAGCTCATCCTAATTCCCATAATGAAAAATATCTTCAAACTAAGAAAGATAAAATGGGGCATGAATTGTAGGAGGTAATAGCAGTATTAATTTTATTGGCAATTTATTAGCAAACGGATAAACACAGATGTAAACAAACACGGTTTTAAAAAAGATAAAATCTCGAAGAATCAGCGTTTATGAAGTATCCTTGAAATCAGTGTTCCTTTATTTTACTTACACACGGATTAATAATTAGTAAAATTATTGTTTAGGATTTATTTGCTAAATTCTTGTTGAATTATTATTTTTCATAAGCCGTATCGCCTGAATCAAAATAAGAATATTTTGTGATTTTTTCTTTCTTGAAAAACGCTACATAACTCTGAGGATTGGTTTCATTACCTCTTTCAGAAATTAAATGTATCGTGATATTTTTATTTATGGCTTGTATGGCAAAGTCTTCAAGAATATCAATGATATCGCTATCAATGTATTTACTATTCCTTATATCAAGCTCCAAAGTGATATCATTTGGTAAACTCTGAAGTTGTTTTGCTATAGCTCCTTTATTTAAGTAAGTAACTTCTTCAGCAAATACCATTCTGATTAATTTGTTATTTTTCTTGTCAATATTAAGAAATAATGAGTTTTGGTAGCTTTTGACCATAATTACGATAAAACCTATGAATAACCCTACTAAAACGCCCCACAATAAATCTTTTAATACGATTACAACTATTGTAGCAACAAAAGGCACAAATTGCGTCCAGCCTTTATGCCACATTTTTTTAAATAGACTTGGTTTAGCTAGTTTGTACCCAACGACAAGGAGGACAGCAGCCAATACAGATAATGGAATATGGTTTAATATTTTTGGCAAAGCCAATACAGATATTAATAAAAATAGGCCATGAAAAATAGCAGACATTTTGCTTTTACCATTAGATTGTATATTGGCAGAGCTTCTTACAATCACCTGTGTTAAAGGCAAACCTCCTATCAAACCCGACAAAATATTGCCAGTGCCTTGAGCAAATAATTCTCGATTCGTGGGTGTTACATTTTTAGCGGGGTCCAACTTATCTGTTGCTTCAACACTCAATAAAGTTTCTAAACTTGCTATTAAGGCCAAAGTAAATGCAATAGTCAAAACTTTAGGGTTTGTGATGGCACTAAAATCAGGAAACGTAAGAAAGCTTTTTAAATCATTAAGATTATTAGCCACCGGAATTGAAACCAAATGAATGTCTTTTACAGCTAAATCTGAATAGTTGTCAAAAA
>JBIILY010000268.1:0-2748 GCA_044338225.1 Chitinophagales bacterium | reverse complement strand
ACAAAATATAAAGATATATTCAAAGAAATTCATGGTGTGAACTTAGGATTCATGAGTTTTTTCACAAAAGCATGTAGTTTGGCTTTAATGAAATTTCCAGAAGTAAATGCTTATATCGATGTAGAAAAAGGAGAATTGATCTACCATAATTATACCGATATTTCTATTGCGGTATCTACTCCAAAAGGATTGGTTGTGCCTGTAATTAGAAATGCTGAAAGTCTAACGATGGATGGTATTGAAAAAGCAGTTTTGACTTTGGCTAAAAAAGGTAGAGATGGTCAATTGACGATGGAAGATATGGATGGAGGCACTTTTACGATTACCAATGGTGGCGTATTTGGATCTTTGATGAGTACTCCTATTATCAATCCACCTCAAAGTGCTATTTTGGGAATGCATAAAATTCAAGATAGACCTATGGTAGAAAATGGTCAAATTGTTGTACGTCCTATGATGTATTTAGCATTGAGCTACGACCATAGAATTATTGATGGAAAAGAAAGTGTTGGATTTTTGGTAACGGTAAAAGATTATCTTGAAAATCCAGAAAAAATGCTCATTGGTACCGATCCTGTTGAGGCATTATTAATGCTTTAATTTCGTTTAGTTTTTTTAGTAATAAAAAGTTTTTTTTAACGGTTTCATTTATTGAAATTGATGTACATTTGTATTAATATTTTAATTAATTATTTGTCAAATAAGTTTTATTTTTAAAACACATGTAATGAAATTAATTTTTGGCATGTTTGAAAAAATCATAAATGTATGAAACCACTTTTTTTACTCATTGGATTAATAGTAACCCAATCTTTATTTTCACAAGAATCCTTAATTCAATTTTCTGGTTCTATACTATCTGCTGGACGCGACTCGCTTCAGCCAATTCCTTTTGTATTGGTAAAAAATAAATCTAGAAATTCAGGGGCATACTCCAATGTAGATGGATATTATACCATAGTGGTAGCAAGAGGCGACACTATAGAATATAGCTCTATTGGATTTAGAAAAAGTAAATACATCGTTCCAAACGATATTAAAGACAATAAATTCTATGCCACTCAAATCATGCTTCGCGACACCAATATGCTTCCAGAAGCGATCATTGTGCCTTGGAAAAATGTGGATGATCTTAAAAAGGCTTTTGTGGAGTTAAAATTAGATGAAGACGATATTGTAAGAGCTTATCAAAATCTTCAGTTTGAGCGTTGGAAAGAATTGCAAAAATCTACTAGCTATGATGGGCAAGCACTTCAAACTATAACTTTGAATGATAGAAATAGAAATAATATTCAAAGTTCGGGCGTATTGCCTACTCAAAACATTTTCAATCCTTTAGCATGGAGCGAATTTATTAAATCATTACAAAGAAACAAGAAAAAGAAGAATTCGGGATACTAAAACTTTAAATAAAAGTCTTTTGTCAATTCTTTATACGAATCGGTATACGTATTGTCTTCATTATAAATAGTAAGCGAATGATTCATCGCGTTGCCATTTTCTATAGAAAATAATACCATAAAACGATTGGCTATTTTAGAATTTTTTGGAAAAATATCACATATTTTCTCTACAAATAATTGATGTTTATTGGCTAAATTTATTAAATATTCTTTTGACTGAAAAGGGAAAATTAATGCAATTTTTCCTTGTGCTGCTAGAGCTTTTACAGCCCTTTCAAAAAAAGCATTAAAATCAAATGCTATAGCATGCTTAGCTTGAATATTCACCTCCTTTTCGGCAATTAAATCATTGACAAAATAGGGAGGATTTGAGCATATTAAATCATAGTTTTTGGATTGATTTTCAAAGAAGTTTTCAAAAGAATTATGAAAAACCTCAGAATTTACCAATCCATTTTGAACAAAATTTTGCTTGGTAAGATTTGTAGCTTCAATATTGGAATCAATAGCAGTATATGCCGCATCTTTATATTTTTGGAATAAACATAGAGAAATAACTCCTGTTCCCGATCCTATTTCGAGTATATTTTGAAAATGTCCATGATTCTGAAGCCATGCCCCCAATAATACAGCGTCGGTACCTACTTTGAAAACGGTATTATTTTGTTCAATAAAAAAAGTTTTGAATTGAAACGTTGAAGATGAAGAATTCATTCCTTTTAATAACTATAGCGAAGGAATTTTTATCTTTTCGCCTGCCTGCAAAGGCTCATCTTCGGATTTATTATTCAATTTTTTTAAAGTTTCCAATGGCACTTTATATAAATTGCTTGCAGACTGTAATGTATCGCCACCTCTTGAAATATGATAAAAATAATCGCCCAAATAAATATTATTTTTACTTACACCTGATGAAATAATTACAATTTCTTTTCCAATTTTCAAACTTTCATCTTCCAAATTATTCCATAGCTTCAAATCATTTAAAGATACGTTATACAATTTTGAAATTTGGTACAAATTTTCTCCTTTTTTTACTTTATGAATAATTTGATTTTCTTCTTGATTTGAAGAAGAGGTAATACTTACATACTGAGGTTTTACTATTTTTTCCTGAATATTTAATTTGAGATTAGCTCCTAATTGAAGATTTTTTTTATTCACTTTTGGATTCCACTCCAAAATTTTATTTACGGATATACCATAATTTTTAGCAATTTCAATCAAAGATTCTCCTTTTGAGACTTTGTGATACGTAGTTTTGTTCTGTACTTCTTCTACTTTTACTATTTTATATTTTTTTAACTGCTTTAGTTCCTCTTCTTTTTTTATAGCCATCAAATAG
>JBIILY010000015.1:0-10294 GCA_044338225.1 Chitinophagales bacterium | reverse complement strand
TAATTACGACACCGATATTTTTATGCCTATTATTGAGGCTGTAGAAAAATTGAGTGGCAAAAAATATGGTTTTTCGGATTCTAAATCCGATATTGCTTTTCGAGTAATTGCCGATCATATTCGTGCGATTAGTTTTACCATTGCCGATGGACAAATTCCTTCTAATACAGGTGCAGGCTATGTGATTCGTAGAATTCTTCGCCGTGCCGTTCGTTACGGATATTCATTTTTGGATTTCCAAACGCCTTTTATGCATCAATTGGTAGGATTGTTAGCAGCACAATTTGCTGATGTTTTCCCCGAATTAACGGCTCAGAAAGACTATCTAACTCAAGTAATTCGCGAGGAAGAAAATTCTTTCTTCGCTACATTGAGCAAGGGAATTAAGATATTCAATGATTTGACAGCGAATAACGCAAAATCTATTTCGGGCAAAGATGCTTTTACGTTGTATGATACCTATGGCTTTCCTTTTGATTTGACTCAATTAATGGCGCAAGAGGCAGGAATTCAAGTAGATGAAGCGGCTTTTGAACAAGAATTACAAATTCAAAAAGATCGTTCCAAAAATGCGACGAAATTAGAAACGGAAGATTGGGAAATTATAAATCCTGATTTGGATGGAAAAGCTACGCAATTTATAGGCTATACCGATAATTCTTGCGATTCCAAAATCGTTAAAATACGAAAAGTAGCGGCCAAAAATCAAGTGTTTTATCAAATTGTATTGGACAAAACGCCATTCTATGCCGAAAGTGGAGGACAAGTAGGCGATAGCGGTTCTTTAATTTTGGGAAATCAAAGTATAAATATATATAATACGGTAAAAGAAAATGACACCATTTTTCATTTAACCAAAGAAATAGAAGTGGCTGATTTAAAAGGTATTTTTCAGGCACAAATCAACAAAGCCAAACGAAGTTTAACTACGAAAAATCACTCGGCTACACACTTGTTGCAAGCTAGTTTGAGAAATGTATTAGGCGCACACGTGGAGCAAAAAGGAAGTTTGGTTAATGAAAAATTATTGCGTTTTGACTTTTCGCATTTTGCCAAATTGACCGATGAAGAAATAGCCAAACTTGAGCAAATGGTCAATGCCAATATTCAAGCTCAAATTGATTTGAAAGAAGAGCAAAATATTCCCATTGATGATGCAAAAAGCAGAGGCGTAATGGCACTTTTTGGAGAAAAATATGGTGAATTTGTGCGTGTGATTACTTTTGATACTTCTTTTTCTCAAGAATTATGTGGCGGTACTCACGTGAAAAATACAGGAGAGATAGAATATTTCAAGATTATCTCCGAAAGTTCTATTTCGGCAGGCGTTAGACGTATCGAAGCCATTACTTCACAAGCGGTTTTGGAATATTATCAAGCCAAAGAAGCGCAGTTGGATGAAATTGCTTTGGCAATGAAAAATCCACAAAAATTATTGCCTGCCATCCAAAACTTGATGCAAGAAACGGCCAATCAACGAAAAACCATAGACCAATACGAAAAATATATTGTACAAGCGGAAGTTCAAAAGATTTCGAATCAACTTTCCAATGCTACTGGAGCCTATATTGAAATGAATGATTTCTCTTCGGATATTATCAAAAATATTGCGACTCAGTTGCGTGCAAAACACGATGATTTAGCAATTGCATTGGTATATGAAGAAAAAGAAAAATTGAAAGTAGCTATAGCTATTTCGGATGCTGTGCAAGCTTCTAAATCATTGATGGCGAATCAATTGGCAAAAGAAATTGGGCAAGCATTCCAAGGTGGAGGCGGAGGTCAACCAGGCTTTTCGGTGGTGACGCTGGATATGAATACGTCCAAAGCAGCCTTGGCTTCTACTTGGCAGAATTTAGTACAGAAATAAAATCGAGATTTGAAACGCATTGTAATCATTGAAAATACCTTTTATACGGTGCTCTCGCTTCGTATGGAAATTATTCAGTATTTGCAGTCTAAGTCTTTGGAAGTCTATGTCTTATCTACGGGCGATGCGCAAGATAAGCTAGAACTAGAATCCTATCAAGTTAAGGTTTTTGATATAGGTAAATTGGTGAGTAATCCATTCAGCTTGCTGGGTTTTTTATATCGAATATATAAGTTTCTAAAGGAAATAAAACCTCAAATTATTTATACCTTTACGATCAGACCCAATATTTTTGGGAGCTTGGTGGCCGGCTGGATGCAAATCCCCACAGTCAGCAATATTACAGGCATAGGGCCATTGTTTGAAAATCAATCCTTTGTCTATCGTATAGCCAGAGGGTTTTATCATTTTGCAATGAAGAAAAACCAACGTATTTTCTTTCAGAATCAAATGGATATGAATCTTTTTTTGAATCATAACTATTGTTTGCCGCAGCAAGCGAAGTTATTGCCGGGAAGTGGTGTAGATGTAGAAAAGTTTGCGCCTGTAGCCGTTAAAAAAACATCAAATGACTTTGTATTTCTGATGATCAGCCGATTGATAAAAGATAAAGGCGTGCTAGAATATGTAAAAGCCGCACGAAAAGTAAAACAAAAATTTCCTCAAGCACAATTCCAACTTTTAGGGCCTTTTTGGACTCAAAATCTCAAATCCAATACCATTACCGAAGAAGATGTAAAAGGTTGGGTAGATGAACAAATCATTGATTATCTGGGGTATACCTACGATGTGCGTCCATTTATAGCGGCATCGGATTGTATCGTATTGCCTTCCTACCGCGAGGGAAATGCCAATGTCCTGATGCAAGGCGCTAGTATGGAAAAGCCCTTATTGGCATCCGATGTAGTAGGGTGTAATAATCTAGTAGTAGACGGCGAAACGGGCTTTTTATTTGAAGTCAAAAATGTAGAAGACCTAGCCGATAAAATGGAAAAAATGCTCCAATTATCAAATGCCGAAAGACAAACTATGGGCCAAAAAGGAAGAGCTTTTATGAAACAGCATTACAACAAAACAGTTGTTTTGGAAGCGTATGAAATGGAATATGAACGTGCTTTAGCCTCTAAAGAGTAATAAGCTAAAAATTCCAATTAAAATTGAAATCGCATAAAAAACTACAATAATCAACGTTAAGATTCCTACAAATTTATAGTGCGATTTTAGTTTGGAGAATCCTTCGGCTAGCATTTGATTATCATTGCTAAGAATCGCATTTTTTGTTTTTCTAGCAAATATAAATAAATAATAAACAGGAAAAAAGTACAATAAAGCAATTCCAAAATAAATTATGCCAACTAAAGAAATCATCCCCGCAGGAAAACCAGGAATGTTGTTGAGTCCTACAGCATTTGAAAATAAGGTTCCACCAAATGAAAAGAGCATTAAAATTCCAATAATAGACATAAATCCTACAAATATAAATCCAATTATTGATAAAAACTTGCTCCATTTTGCGGTCTCCATAATGTAATCTTTGATTTCTTCGGTAAATACGAGTTGCTTTTCTAAATGGTTTTCTACTTCGTTCATGATTTTTGGTTTTTTTGATTTAAAATGTTTCTCAAGCACAAATATAAATGAATTTTTTTACTCAAAATAAAAATTATTATCTTTGCAAAAATACTATGGACACTTTAGTTATTCATTCAGAACCTACAAAAATTAAAGCAATCGTTGAATTGCTAAAAGCATTTGATATTTCATTTGAACTAAAAATCTCCAAAGAATCTAAAGATTCTTATGATCCAGATTTTGTAAGTATGGTAGAAGAAAATAGAGAAAACTACAAAAAGGGAGTTTATAAGAAGATTGAATTGGATGATATAGTACGTCTTAATTAAGATTAATTTTTCCAAAAAAAGGAACTATAATGTATTAAAATATGTTATTTGTTCAAATCAGACCCAAAGTGAACTATAAAAAAACAGAGGAATATAATCAGGAGAATTTGGACAAAATGGCTCAAAATTTCCAAAATACATTGACGCTTTTGGGTGAAGATGTAACCAGAGAAGGGCTGGAAAAAACGCCAATGCGTGTAGCCAAAGCCTTGAGTTTCTCTACAGCGGGCTATCACATGGACGCGGTTGAGATTTTAAAATCGGCTTTGTTCAATGAAGATCATGAGGAAATGGTCATAGTTAAAGATATCGAACTCTATTCTATGTGCGAGCATCACATGCTTCCTTTTTATGGTAGAGCGCATATTGGATATTTACCCAATGGAAAAATTACCGGATTGAGCAAAATTGCTCGTGTGGTGGATGTATTTGCAAGAAGATTGCAGGTGCAGGAACGATTGACCTGTCAGATAAAAGATGCTATTCAAGAAGCGCTTCAGCCACACGGCGTAGCGGTAGTGATAGAAGCGAAACATTTGTGTATGATGATGCGTGGCGTTCAAAAACAAAATTCAAGTACTACAACATCTTCTTTTACAGGTGTTTTTATGGATAATTATACTACTCGAAAAGAGTTCTTGAACCTTATTTCAAGCAAATTGTCCTAGTTCTTAAAATTGTTTACAAGACTGTTTAAAAAGCAATTGAATCAATTGATTCTAATTTACTATTTTTGCAGGGTTATTAGAATTGATATTTAGTGAAATTAGCTGAGATTCAGGCACCTATTTTAGAAGATTTGAAGCAACTCGATGCGAGTATGCGCGAGGCGATTAAGAGCAAGGTTTCTTTATTGGATACCATTACACGTTATATTATCAAAAGCAAAGGCAAGCAAATGCGCCCTATGTTTGTATTTCTCACGGCTCGACTTTTTGGACAAGTAAATCAAAGTACATACACCGCCGCTACGATGATAGAGCTACTTCATACCGCTACGTTGGTGCACGATGATGTGGTAGATGACAGTGCTATGCGTCGTGGTTTTTTTTCGATTAATGCCATTTGGAAAAATAAAATTGCAGTATTGATAGGGGATTATTTGCTCTCAAAGGGCTTGATTTTAGCTATGGAACGCAAAGAGTATCATTTGCTGGAATTGATGACCGAATCGGTCAAACAAATGAGTGAAGGCGAATTATTGCAGATAGAAAAAGCGCGCAAACTCGATATTACGGAAGCGATTTATTATGATATTATTGCCAAAAAAACCGCATCATTGCTAGCTACGGCTTGTGCTACGGGCTGTGCCTCGGTAGAAAAAGATGAGGCAAAAATAGCGAAAGCAAGAGAACTTGGATTTAATATAGGTATGGCATTTCAGATAAAAGACGATTTATTTGATTATGGCAAATCTCAAATTGGAAAACCAACAGGTATCGATATCAAAGAGCAAAAAATGACCTTGCCGCTGATTTATACACTTCAAAACATTTCCGTATTTGAAAAACAAAAAATTAAATTTATTGTCAAATACATGAATACCAAAAAAGACCAAGTTCAATATGTAATTGACAAGGTCATAGCCACGGGTGGAATAGATTATGCTTCTACCAAAATGCAGGAATATATCCAAAAAGCCAAGGAGATTTTGAACGAATTTGAAGATTCAGAATCCAAAAAATCCCTATTACAATTAATTGATTATACCATTTTAAGAGAAAAATAATTTAAATTTCATATGAAAAAAATTTTAACAATTACCGTTTTACTTTCATTTACATGCTTACATTCATTTTCGCAAAATGTATTTAGAGGAAAAATTACCGATAATGCATCCAACGAACCTATTGGTCGTGTGGTTATAGCATTGGTTTATGAAGGTGAAAGTACCGCTTTCAAAACAGAGTTTTCAGATGCGCAAGGAAATTTTTCGATTTCCGATAACTTCAAAAAAGACTTTGTCCTAAAAACACAAATGATGGGCTACAAGCCTTTTGAAAAAAAGATTTCTATCAATAAAATCCCTGCATTTTTGAAAATAGAAATTAAGTCTACACAGAATAAAATCAAGGAAGTAGAAATTGAAGGAACTAGAGCGCGTGTAACCATGAATGGCGATACTGTAGTCTATGATGCCAAAGCGTTCAAGACGCATAAAGATGCTACCGTAGAGGATTTAGTAAAAAAAATGCCTGGTATCACTACAGAAGGTGGCACATTGAAAGCGAATGGTGAAGAAGTTAAAAAAATAACGGTAGATGGTCAAGATTTTTTTGGAGAAGATGCCAATATTGCGTTGCGAAATTTACCTGCCGAAACGGTTGATAAAGTTGAAGTTTTTGATGGATTGAGCGATCGTTCTTCGTTTACAGGATTTGATGATGGCAATACGACTAAAACCATCAATCTAAAAACAAAAGCAAATCGCAAGCATGGATTTTTTGGTAAGGCTTATGCAGGTTATGGTACTGAAAACACCTATCAAGCAGGAGGAAATCTAAATTATTTTGATGGTTCCAAACGTGTTTCCATTATTGGAATGGCAAATAACGTCAACAATTTGAATTTTTCTACTTCTGAAATTATGGGAGCGGTATCGGGAAGCAATAGTATGGGTGGTTCACAAGGACGTTCTATGATGCGAAATATGAGCTTTGGGATGCGTGTTGCTGGAGGCTCTGGCGGCGGCATGGGTGGACCTATGAGCAATTTTACGGTTTCCAATCAAAATGGGGTTAACAAAGCCTATTCTTTTGGGGTGAATTACAATGATTTATGGGGTCCTAAAACAAGATTTTCATCCAGTTTTTTCACGAATAGAACGGATAATTTTACCAATAATATTAGACAAACTCAAAATTTTATCAATAATAATTCAAATTCTGCATTATTTCAAAATTCAGATGAATTGGCTAATTCAACGATGTTTAGCAATAAATTCACCACTAGATTAGAAGGTATTTTAGATAAAAATAATTCGTATATTTGGAGTAATAAATTGAATTTAACTGATAATAATTCATCTTCGGATAGAATTCAAACCAACTCTTTTGCCGAAACCATTGCTTCTACAACTGCGCAGTTCACAGAATCTAAATCAAAAAGTACCTCGTTTACATCCAATTTCTTGTATAAATTGAAATTTGAAAGAAAAGGAAGAACCTTCTCTTTCAATCCGGTGATTGATATTACGCAGCAAGACGGAAATTCATTGCAGCAAACATCTATAAAAAATGCATCGGGAAGCACGAGTTTTTATGAATTGAAAAATTTGAATAAACAATGGACTACAACTATTTCTGGGGTATTGAGTTATACAGAGCCTAGCGGGAAATATGGTCAATGGTTGCTCAATTACAGTCCTTCCATATCTTTTAAAAGAAACGATGTGTACAATTATGTGTCTACAACACAAGGTGTAGAGGGTACTTTGGACAATACTTTGAGTAGTATATACAAAAATCCAATTTTCTACAATACGGGAGGTGTTAGCTACCGTTTACAGTTTACAAAATGGCGTTTTATGTTTGGATCCAATGTTCAAAATATATTCTTCAAAGGCGATCAGCAGTTTCCTCAGGTTTCAACGTTAGAGAAAAATTTCTTTGGCGTATTGCCTTATTTCAATATTCAGTTGAATCCTACCAAAATGTTCAAAATTAAACTTCAATACAATACCTCTTTGAATGTACCTAGTGTGTCTAATATTCAGCCGGTATTGGATATTTCCAATCCTAACTCATTGTATAATGGAAATAAAGATTTGGCTGCGGAATACAATCATAATTTGTTTTTCCATTTTATCAAACCGAATATCGTTAAAGGAAATTTCTTGTTTTTTATGACCAACATGAGTTTGACACAAAACAAAATTTCTACATTTAATTATACGGCTACTTCAGACACGGTTTTGGATGGTGTTAATTTGAGAAAAGGGGTTCAATATACCAAATCTATCAATATGGATGGTAATTTTAACGGTATGGTATTTGGAAATTATACAACGCCTCTCAAAATGATTAAATCCAACTTTAGCTTCAATACCAGTGTGGCTTATAACAGAACGCCTTCTATGATTAATAATGTAGAAAATGTTACAAACAGTTATACTTTTTCTACAGGCGCTATGATTTCTAGTAATGTCAGTGAAAATGTCGATTTTTCATTAGGATATAATCCTCGTTTTAATATCAATAATTACAGCTATTTGAGCTCGAATAATAATAATTTTTGGATTCAGTCGCTTACGAGTAATTTGAAAGTTACTTTTATGAAAAACTTTGTATTAAATTCAGATTTTTCATACAATTACAACAATCAAGTAGATCCTACCTTGAATCAGCATGTGTTTTTATTAGGTGCTAGCATTGGGTATAAAATGCTCAAAAACAGAGATTTGGAGATTAAAGTTTCAGGATTTGACTTATTCAATCAAAATAGAAATATTACAAGAACTGTAAGTGAAAATTCAATTACCGATACGCGTGTCAATGCCATGAATCGCTATTTTATGCTTACCGCTACGTATAATTTTAAGAAATTTAAAAGCGGTGGCAATGTAGATGAGCCCAATCCTATGTTTAAAATGATGAGTCATTAATTTTTAATCTAAAGCAATGCAGTTCAACGAACTTTTTGAAGATTGGATAGAAGCAAAAGGGCTTTCGCAGAAAATGCTGGAAGCTAAAATTGTAACGGAATGGTCCGAAATAGTAGGCGAACAGATCTCGAAACATACAGAAAAAGTGAGTGTAAGAATACCTAAAATTTATCTAAAAATTGATGTTTCTACGCTCAAAAATTATCTATTTATGGAACGGGAAATGATGGTGCAGAAAATTAATGAATACCTAGGAAAAGACACAATTGATGAAATTGTATTTTTATAAATAAATTAAAAAATCACAAGTTAGAAAAAAGATAATTATATGGATTCTAGACGTCAATTAAAAGTTTCAAATCTTTTACAAGAAGTATTTAGTCAGTTACTGATTACACAAATCAAGCCTTATTTATTGGGTGCCTTTACTACGCTTACGCATGTTAGAGTCACTTCGGATTTATCCCTTGCGCGATTCAATATCAGTATCATGGGCTATGAAAATAAGCAAGAAGTTATAGATAATTTGAAACTTCATGTCAGTGAAATTCGCAAAATTTTGGGAAATAATATGCGCCATGATTTGCGAAAAATCCCAGAATTGGAGTTTTATTTAGATGAAACCCTAGATTATGTAGATAATATCAATCAATTATTTGACAAAATCAAAGAAGAAGAGCAACAGAAATTTAAAGATTAAATTGTTATGAATCCTTTAGATATTCAGTATTGTATTGATCATGAATTGGTTGCAAAAGATTACCAAAAATTCTGCGATGTATTATTTTATCTAAATCAAAAATATTATATCGACTCCGAAAAAGTGATTTCGGATCAAGATTATGACCTGATTTTCAAAAAAATAGACCATTTTGAAGCTCAAAATCCTCAACACATTTTATCCAATTCTCCTACGCAAAAAGTAGCTTCGGGAATCAAGACCGAATTAGCTACTGTAGCGCATTTGGTGCCTATGTTGTCTCTTTCTAATTCATATAATGCGGAAGATTTACTCGATTTTGACGCATCTATTAAAAAGGAATTAGGCGAAGAACCTTATGATTTTTATGTAGAACCCAAATTTGATGGAAGTAGTATTTCATTGATTTATGAGCAAAATAAACTGGTGCGAGCCGCTACTAGAGGCGATGGCGAACGTGGAGAAGAAATTACCGAAAATGCAAAACAAGTCAAACATATTTTGCATCAAGTAGATTTCTCAAAACATCATATCAAAAAAATAGAATTGCGAGGCGAAGTCGTCATCGAAAAAAACAAGTTTGATGCGATGAACGAACAGCGTGAGGAAGCGGGATTGGCCATTTTTCAAAATCCTAGAAATACCGCCAGTGGCTCGCTACGATTGAAGGATGCTGGCGAAGTTAAGCACCGAAATTTAGAAGCATTTATCTATAATATAGGCTATGTAGAGTTTGAAGACGAATTGAATTCTTCTTTTGAAAAAACACAATCCGATAATATTGAACTACTCCATTCGCTTGGTTTTCAATCGGCTAGTGGTATAGGGAAGCGATGTGCAACTATTCAAGAAGTTATAGATTTTTGTAATGAATGGGAAATCAAAAGACCTTCATATCCGTATGAAATTGACGGTATGGTAGTGAAATTGAACCGAATCAGTCAGCAAATGAATTTGGGGGCGACCTCGCATCATCCCAAATGGGCTATCGCTTATAAATTTAAAGCTATCGAAAAGCCTACCACGTTGCTTGAGATTGATTTTCAAGTGGGAAGAACGGGAATTGTAACGCCCGTAGCCAAAGTAGAGCCTGTGAATGTAGGTGGAGTAACGGTACGAAGCATTTCCCTTCATAATGAAGATAATATCAACTCAAAAGATATAAGAATAGGAGATACCGTGTTTATTGAGCGTGCGGGTGATGTCATCCCACAAATTAC
>JBIILY010000267.1:0-2776 GCA_044338225.1 Chitinophagales bacterium | reverse complement strand
AAGCAATTGAGCCATATAGTTAAGTGCAAAAAGGTTGTTTGGATCAGTCACTAATGCTTTTTCCAAATATTCTTTTGACAAATCATAGGTTCTCGAATTGTAATAAACACGACCTATTTTTGCATTGGGAAGTGCACTTGTTTTATCTATTTCTGCAGCATATTCATACTGTGTAATAGCTTGTCCTCCATCTTGAGTAGACAAAAATGCATCACCATACGCGATACGAAAATCAAAATTACGAGGATTCATATCCACCGCTTTTTTAGCCCATTCTATCGCTTTGTCTTTTTTGTCAATATTAGAATTAGCAATAGCTTGACTGATAGCAATAAATACTTTTGGGTCTTTGTTTTTTGAGGTTTTAGCCGCATTTTCAAACGAAGCATCGGCTTTGGCGATATCACCTGCTTGCAAAGCCATCATTCCTTGACCTACCATACCATAAGCACTGGCGATATTGGCGTCAAAAGTTGCTTTTGCTTTGTCAAAATCTTCTTGTTTGAATTGTGCAAATCCTTTGTAGAATTTCGCTTCTTCTTCCTGAGATGTTTCAAAAGCCTTTTCGGCACTTACCCATCTCAAATCATTTAAGTATTGATAACCCTTTGCTACTTGAGCAAACATAGCCTGTGAAACCATCATGGCACCTGCTAAAATAATTGAATTAACCTTCATGTTGTTGTTATTTGTATTTTAGATGTAAAAATATAGTTTTAAGTTTATTTGAAATTAAATTTTTAACGTTTTTTTAATGTACCTCTACCACTCTAGTCAATACCGTAGCGGGAACCAAGCCAGATTTTAAAATAATTTTTTGTCCAATTTCGCTGGTCATAAAATTGACAAATCCTCTTCCAAGCCCTGGCCCTCCTTCGCGCAAAGTCGTCTGCATCAGTCTTCGCAATGGATATTTATGAATAGCGATATAGCCCATATTGGGTTTGTAAAAATACACATCATTATCTCTGCCTATTTCTACTATAGCAATATCTTTGCTAAATTCTTGTGTGGCTTCATCTGCCTCGTCGCTAATCCATGACACACCAATAATGCCCAATGCATTGCTATTATTTTTGACATATTTCATCACTTCTTCATTCGTTTTTTGTGCATAGACATTAGACGACAATTTATCGCCTTTCAAGATGCTATCTTGCATATAAACCACCGTACTCGATTTTTCATTGTCAAATACAATATTGATTTTACCTGATTTTCCACTGCCTTTTATTTGACTAAAATCTGAAATTTGACCGTTCAAGATGTTTTTCAAATCCGAAAGTGTCAATTTCAATCCTTTTTTATCATTATTGACAATAATAGCTACCGCATCTTTTGCCAAAATGGTGGTTTTGGCTTCGTAACCCTTTACTTCTTTGTATTTTTTCAACGAATTGGAATCGGGAACTATAGACGAAAGCAATATTCTAAACGAATCGTTGTAGATTTCTTTCACCACATCCAATGCAGGACGGTAGATTACATGGATTTTAGCATCTTTGTACTGCGATTCAAAGACCATAATTTCTGTATCCAAAATAGGCTTATAGCATTCGTCTGCCAAAATAGTAATTTGCCCTTTGGTAGGTGTATCTGCAGCCTTTTTTACAGTATTGTCACATCCCAAGCTCCAAACAAAGCACGCAAAAATAATTCCAATAATTCGATTCATAACAGCATAATTTAGTTAATATTAAAGATAATTTTTTCGAGCTCTATAAATTCTAAAAAGCCCGTAGAGAAATAATATAGCGGCAAAAATATAAGCATTGCTAGTAGGCAATGTGGTTTTATCTTTGATCCAAATGACAACGCCACCCAATACAATAAATGCAATAGCAATAACCATCCTAAATATGTAAGTAACTTTTTCCGAATTTTCAATCATAAACTCTACCTTTAATTTTAGACCGCAAATTTAATGAAAAATATTATCTAAATGGTAATTCCATTGAAAATTAAACAAAACTTAATGATTTTGGATTCGAATAAAATAAAATTACATTTTAAAAATTCAATATTTCAATTTTTTTAAATCAATTTCCCCTGTCCCAAAAAAATTAGTTTTCATATATTTGTAAAATTAATAAAAAACGGCAACATGAGCTTCAAATCATATAATCCAAAAGACCTTTCGCTTCCCGAAATTCATGGATTCATGCTATCTTCGGTAGCACCCAGACCTATCGCATTGGCGAGTACCATAGACCAGCATGGCACTGTCAACCTAGCGCCTTTCAGTCAGTTCAATGTATTCAGTACCAACCCACCTATCATGATTTTTTCGGCTAGTGTGAGTGGACGAACGGGCGCAACCAAAGATACTTATAAAAATATTAAAGAAAATCCCGAGGTGGTGATCAATATTGTGGAATACGATATGGTGTATCAAACTTCGTATGCTAGTAGCGAATTCAAAAGAGGCATTAATGAGTTTGAGAAAGCAAATTTTACTCAACTAGCTTCAGAGCTTATTAGTCCGCCACGAGTGGGCGAAAGTCCCGTTAATTTTGAATGCAAAGTCAATCAAGTGATAGAGTTTGGGAATGTGGGCGGTTCTGGAAATATTTTTATTTGCGAAGTCGTAAAAATTCATATCAATGAACGCGTTTTGGATGCGAATGGCAAAATTGATCCTTTGAAAATCAATCAAGCGGGACGATGCGGTGGCGGCTATTACGTGGCATTAGACCCTTCCAAAATGTTTGAAATAGCGCAACCACAAGCTAATATTGGCATTGGAATTGACGTTTTGGATACCAAAATTAAAAAC
>JBIILY010000266.1:0-2779 GCA_044338225.1 Chitinophagales bacterium | reverse complement strand
TCTTATGAACAAGTAGGTGTGCTGCTCAATGGCATCCGTATCAATGATCCACAAACGGGACACAATACCTTTTCCATGCCTTTTCTCATGGAGGATATCGAAAAAATAGATGTCTACAAAAGTGCTTCTTCCAAAAATTTGGGACAAAATGGCTACAGCGGAGCTATCCAGTTTACTACCAAAAAAATTAAATCAGATTATCTTCAAGCAAATATTTCGCTAGGCTCTTTCCAAACTTTTAACAGTACCCTCAGCGCAGGCAAAGTATATCGAAATCATTGGCACCGTCTTTCGGTGGGCTATCTGAATAGCAACGGCTATCGTGTCAATACCGATATGGAAGCGATACAAGGATTTACGGAACATCACGCGACACCTTTTAAGAATAAAAACGTAGACTTATACGCATTGGTAGGCTTTCTATCCAAAAAATTTGGCGCTAATGGCTTCTATTCCAATCGTTTTCCCAATCAATATGAGGAAATTCAATCCTATTTTTATAACATAGGACTGCAAAGCCAAAACAGCAAAATCGATTTTTATTGGAAGCAAAACAACGATTATTTTGTACTACGAAGAGAAAATCCCAATTTTTATAAAAACCGACATAACAACGACGCAAGAGGCATTTTGGCTCGTCACACTATCCCCTTGTTCCAAAAATTTGCAACGCTCAATCTATCGGGCGAATATAGAAATGAACAAATTCATAGCTCAAATCTTGGTGACCGAAATCGTGATATTTTCAATGCCAATATCAATGTAGATTTTAGCCTTTGGGATAAGCTAAAACTTAATATTGGACAAAATACCAACTACATCATTGGCTTCAATCCTAATATAACAGGTGGCATTCAAGCAGCTTTTTTGCTAGACAAAAATCATAGCATCAACGGTGGCGTCAATACCGCATTTCGCATTCCCACGTTTACCGAACTATATTATACTGCGCCCACCGATAGTGGCAATGCCCAATTAGTATCGGAAGATGCCATCAATATGGAATTAGGCTATAAATTTCAAACGAAACGAACGTCTTTTTCGGCACAAGCTTATTATCGAAATTCTACAAATCAAATTGATTGGATCAAAAAAACAGACAATGCCACTTTTTTTGCGGCAGCCAATATAGGAAATGTAGTGGTGAAAGGACTCGAAACGCAGGTGGATTTCTTTTTGGGCGACGACAAAGCCTTTGTCCCTTTTGAAAAAGTGAGTTTTTCGTATGTACACAACGAATTGACCTCCGAAAATTTATTTCCATCCAAATATAACTTCAATTTTCTTCGCAATCAAGCCATTGGCTCGTTGTATCTCCGTTATGGAAAATATTTGACCCAATCCCTTACACTACGAATAGAAGATAGACCGTACCTCAACAAAATCTTTGCTGTCCTAGATACTAAATTTGAATATGATTTATCGGCTACCAAAAGCAAACTTTTCCTATCTATTTACAATCTGACCAATACCCAATACCAATATTTTCAAGACATTCCGATGCCCGGAATTCATTTTCAGGCAGGAATGCAGTTTAGACCCTTTTAATTTTTTTTTGGATTCATAAACAGGCGGCGTTGAAAATACCGACATTACAGCCCTTTTTGAAAACGAAGTTTGAAAATTACGGATGTATGTACGGTACTCTATCTACTCCGCTACGCTACGTAGGATGCCGCTTCTATCACGAGCGCAGCACAAAACTCATTTTCACTCAAGAATCTAAAGTCTAATATCTAACATCTATTATCTATTAACTATTCCACAAAGAAACACAAAGCAGCCACAAAGTTTCACAAAGAATTTTTCGACATATAGTCATCAACCTCCAAATTTCATATACTCATAAATTTTCAAAAATCAATCAAAAATCTTTCTCTACTAAAAAACTAAAACATTGAAATATAGACAACTAGCAGCATTAAAGATTTTAAATCGACATTTTTCATACTTGTTATTAAAAAATATTATTTAATTATATTTTTTGCTTTATTTTCGCACGTTGCTATGTTATTGGTAACCCAATGATGACCGACAGAACAACAACAAACCAACAAAAAAACGATACGAAATGTAAACCGCAAAAATGTCGATTTTGGTTAAATTTAAAACTATTTTTACCGACACCAAAACGGATTATAAATTAAAAGAACCAGACAAGAAAAATGGCAATTAAAAAATCTGAATTATATAGCTCACTTTGGGCAAGTTGTGACAAGTTAAGAGGTTCTATGGAACCAAGCCAATACAAAGATTATGTGTTGGTTTTATTGTTTGTGAAGTATGTTAGTGATAAATATTCAAATGACACAAACGCCTTAATATTTATTCCTGAAGGCGGAAGTTTCAAAGATATGCAAAGTCTGAAAGGGCAAAAGGATATTGGAGAAAAAATGGATATGGCAATTTCCAAACTGGCCAAAGAAAATGATTTAGTAAACGTAATTGATGTTATCAGTTTTCAGGACGAAGAAAAGTTAGGCAAAGGAAAAGAAATGGTCGATAAGCTAACAGGACTTATTACTATTTTCGAAAATCCAGCTTTAGACTTTAGCAAGAACAGAGCTGAGGGCGATGATATATTGGGTGATGCTTATGAGTACCTTATGCGACACTTTGCTTCTGAAAGTGGCAAAAGCAAAGGAGAATTTTATACACCAGCCGAAGTAAGTCGTGTATTGGCAAAAGTTCTGGATGTTAATAAAAGTTCAAAAAATACCCTAACAGTTTATGACCCAACTTGTGGTTCGGGTTCATTGTTACTAAAAGTAACCGACGA
>JBIILY010000026.1:0-8004 GCA_044338225.1 Chitinophagales bacterium | reverse complement strand
AGCTTGTACCTGCTCAAAATCAGGAATTTCTTGCATACAAGGTCCACACCAAGTAGCCCAAAAATTTATCACCAACGGCTTGCCTTTATAAGCATCTAAAGAAACTCGTTTTCCCAAAGAATCTACAAGTTCTATTTCTTTAAAATCAAGACTAGGTGGTGTTGAAAATTTGTATATAGCTATAGCTATCAAACCAAAGAATAGTATGATACCCCAGATCTTCTTCATATCTTTAAACCTTTTAAATCAATCCTATTTGCTTCCCTATTTTCTTATAGGTATCCAAGATAATATCCAAATGCTCCACTTCATGCGATGCCATAAAACTATTTCGCATCATAGCCATACCTGGAGGCGCTGCAGGTGGTACAAATACATTGACAAAAACACCTGCTTCAAACAAGCCTTTCCACAACTGGAATCCTTTTACATCGCTACTCAAAATAGCCGAAACGATAGCCGTACGAGATGGATAAATATCATATCCCATATCTTTGAGTCCACGACGAACATATTCTGCATTAAAATTAAGCTTTTTCACCAATTCGGGTTGTTCCTGAAGAATGTCAAGAGCAGCCAAAGCACTTGCTACAGAAGCAGGTGTAGGTGAAGCACTAAATATAAGCGCTGGGGAGTGATGTTTCAAATAATTAATGACACGCTCTTCTCCTGCTACAAAGCCTCCCAAAGAAGCCAATGTTTTGCTGAATGTACATATAATCAAATCTACCTCATCCGTCAATCCAAACTCGCTAGCCGTTCCTCGTCCGCCTTCGCCGATGACACCAAATGCATGTGCATCATCTACCAATGTTTGTGCGCCGTGCTCATTTGCCAACTTGACAATACTAGGCAAATCGGGGATATCTCCAAAGCCAGAGAACACACCATCGGTAACGATAAATTTGCCTCCGTCTATATCTTTGATTGTATTCAATTTTCTCTCTAAATCTTCCATATCATTGTGATGATAGCGAAGAATATCCGTTCCATAAGTGCCTTTTGCGAGCATATTGGCCGTTTGGATAGAAGCATGGTTGTCTTTATCACTGATAATTTTATCATGACGCCCCATCAAAGGCGCTATCACCCCTTGTCCTGCTTGGTATCCTGTACTGTAAAGCAACGCTGCTTCTTTTCCTACAAATTTGGCTAATTTAGCCTCCAATTCATTGTGTAAATCAATCGTTCCGGTCAAATATCTACTGCCCGAACAACTGGTTCCATATTTATTAATAGCATTGATAGCCGCTTCTTTTACTTTTGGATGGCTCGTAAGCCCCAAGTAATTATTAGACCCAGCCATAATGATACGCTTTCCATTCATATCCACCACAGGCCCTTCACTCTCCTCAATAGGATTGAAATAAGGATAAATACCCGCAGCTTTTACTTCATCGGCTCTAGTAAAATTATAACATTTTTGAAATAGCTTTTTTGCCTCTCTTGCTTTTTCCATTCAATAGGTGTTTACGTTATTTGACTCACAAAAATATAAAAATTTTTTATTTCCTTACGTTTTTTTTACAATATAGGTACAAAAAGCTGATTTTGAAAACGTTTTTTCCATGTAATAAATGAAGTAAACGATTATTTGGAAAAGGAAGGTGGAGCTATAATTTCTGATATTTTAATTATCATTATAAATTCATACCCAAGCCTAAACATTAAATGGCTTTTAACTGGAGAGGGCAATATGCTGGAAATCAGTGAAGATCATATGCTGAAAGTTAGCTGTGATGAAGTAAATTGTTTGAAAAACTATGCGATAAAACTTCAAAAGGATAAGATAAGACAATTAGAGAATTTAGACTCGAATGATTCAACAATTCCTAATTTTTACAACTTGAACTAAGAAAAAGCCATGAAACCTGTAACTGAAAAGTTGCATAGTCATCATTGCCGTCGAGTGTTCCGCGTTGCTTGCCCGTTTTATTAGTATAATCGCCTAGCTCCTTACTGCGGTTATACAATTGATACGCTATGCCTTTATCGGCTTCGGGAAGCGATATTTCGGGCACATAATAGCCACTCACATCATCCAAATGATCGGAAAAAGTTCTACGAATGGAAAAATCCACTCCCAATATCAAGTTTTTCGTAGCATGGTATTTAAACCCACCCCCATACACAAGTGCAAAATTATAGAGTTTATAGCGGCTATTTCCCGTATAGTCAGCATCCAGTTGACCTTCGGTTCCCAATGCTTGTAAATCATAAGTTTTCCCTTGATACTCTGCTTGGGGATTGAAGAAAAAAACACCGATTCCCATACTCAAATAAGGCGTGAATGGACTTCCCTCATCGGTATAATAGATATTTTTAATATAATTGAGAAAATTGAATTCAAACTGTCCTGTAATATCAAAAATATTGGATTCAAACGATAAATTTCTATTCTGATTAAAAGGTCTAGTGGAATAAGCATCTTTGTATCCCACTTTCATGAAGTTGAAACAAGTCTTGAATGCAAATCGAGTGCCTATATTTTGCCTGATAAAAAAACCTGCAGATGGCCCGATGCCTTTGTAACCAAAATGATCGTTCAAATCGCCATAATAATTAGCAGCGCCCAGAGAAATGCCTACTTCTTGCGTCACTCTTGGTTGCTGACTACTCAGCACAAAGCTTTTCATTAAAAAGAAAAACAACAGTAATTTAGAAGAAAAATTTTGAACTAAAATCATTGGTTTACAAACGAAAAATTTGTCCAAAAAGTATGTAAATCCAGAATATACTGCATCAAAAAATGAGATTATATGTGCATCAAGCCCAATTTGAAGCGAAATACTTCATCCAAATATTCGCGCATGCCGTCATTTTGAATATTTTCAAAAACCTCTGCCAAAAACGCATACTGAATAAATGAATTAGCTACTTCTTTGGTCAATCCTCTAGACTGTAGATAATATAAGGCCTGCAAATCGATTTGTCCATTGGTAGCACCGTGGCTGCATTTGACATCATCCGCAAAAATTTCAAGTTGTGGACGAGTATTTACCGTAGCATCTTCGCTCAAAAGCAAATTGTTATTTTTTTGATACGCATTGGTTTGATTGGCATTGGGATGCACATAAATTTTACCCGTAAAAATACCGTTGGATTCATCGTTCAAAATACCTTTGAAAAGCTGATTGCTCTCACATCCTTCCGACAAATGCTCTACACAGATATTATTATCGATCAAATCGCCTTCTTTTCCATAATAGATACCTTTGAGATTACAGTTTGCATTGGGTTCGCTAAGAACCGTGCGTATATTATTTCTAATAATTTTTCCAGACAAGGAAATATTGGTATAATTAAAGAAAGAATCCTTCTTCTGCATCACCTCTTTAGTTCCAATATAATGAAGCCCTTGTGATGTTTCATTTTCTATCATACACAAATCCAAATGTGCACCTTCGTTCAATACAATTTCCGTCATGGCATTGATAAAATACTCCGATTCAGCTATTCCTTGGTGGTCTTTGATAATTTCAGCCTTGGAATGCGGTTCCAAAACTATAAGATTTCTAGGATTGATAATACAATTGGAGTTTTCTTGTGATATAAAAAACCACAAAATAGGATATTTTGCCTGTGTATTCTCTTTCAAATGTATAAAAATACCATCTCCAAACATAGCTGTATTCAACGAAGCAAATACTTCGGTGCTATTTTTGGCCAATGTATTAAAATGTTTTTCAAAAATAGGATTGCGCTCTTGAATTGCTTCGCTTACAGACATGATAGTAATCCCTTCATTTTCATCGGCAATAATTTCACTCAAATGGGGTTGAAAACTACCATTGACTACGACAAGCTTGTGCGCTTTGATATGATCGTAATATCTAAAATCGCTCTTTTTAATATTCAAATGACGCTGTGGAAAAAATAAAGGATTCAACGACGCACGTGTAAAAGCAGACACATTGGTATATTTCCATGCTTCATGCTTTCTTGAAGGGAAACCCAATTTCTCAAAATCATCAAACGCATCCAATTTTGCAGAATGAATGTATGTGTTCTGCATTTGATTTAGATTTTTCTCTTGCTCCTTGAAAATATCTTTATATGTATATGTTGAGGTATTCACTTTTTCTTTTATTTATGATTATAAACAAAAAAAACTCTGCAATAGTTTTATAATTACAGAGTTTTTATACAATTAAATAAATTTATTATTTCTTACGCTTTTGGAAGAACGCTAATAAACGTTCTGTCATTTTTTTTACGTTTGAATTCTACTACACCTTCTACCATTGCAAATATAGTATGGTCTTTTCCAATTCCAACACCTAATCCTGGGTGAAATTGTGTTCCTCTTTGTCTTACAATGATATTACCTGGAATAGCCGCTTGACCTCCAAATAATTTAACTCCTAGTCTCTTACTATGTGATTCTCTTCCGTTTTTCGAACTACCGACGCCTTTCTTGTGTGCCATTTCTCTATTTTTTTATAAATTATAAAATTAAATACTTGTAATTGAAATTTGAGTATAATGTTGTCTATGACCATTTTTTACTCTATATCCTTTTCTTCTTTTCTTTTTGAAAACAATAACTTTGTCTGCTCTTACTTGTTTTTCAATAGTAGCTTCTACACTTGTACCTGTAGTAGGTGCTCCTACTTGAACAGATCCATTTTTTTCTACCATCAATACATTGTTAAAGGAAATTTTGTCGCCTTCATTTCCTTCCAATTTATCCACGTATATTTTCTTGCCAGTTTCTGCTTTATACTGCTTTCCTGCTATTTCTACTATTGCGTACATATCCTATCATTTAAAAATTGAGTGTGCAAAAGTAATACTTTTTTTTTATTTCAAAAGTTTTTTTTCTTTATTTTCAATTTTTAATTCCTTATTATATATTCTAAGTGCTTCTATTCTTCTATTTTTGGAATATTTGTACAAAATATCTGAATTTTTTAATTAATATTTAGCTACTTTTGCATACGTAATAATAATTCTCAATGACCAAGTATATTTTTGTAACAGGAGGCGTTTCGTCTTCATTAGGTAAAGGAATTTTTGCCGCATCTCTTGCCAAACTTCTTCAAGAAAGGGGTTTTGTGGTAACTATCCAAAAATTTGATCCGTACTTAAATATAGACCCAGGAACTCTCAATCCCTATGAGCATGGCGAATGTTATGTAACAGAAGATGGCGCCGAAACGGATTTGGATTTGGGACATTATGAGCGTTTTCTAAACACACCTACCACGCAAGCGAATAACGTCACTACTGGGCGAATTTATCAAACGGTTCTAGACCGCGAACGCAAAGGCGAATTTCTAGGAAAAACCGTACAAGTCATTCCTCATATTACTGATGAAATTAAACGACGTTTTACACTCATTAATGAAAATAATAAGTTCGACTTCATTATCACCGAACTGGGCGGCACTGTAGGCGATATCGAATCACTTCCCTATATTGAGGCGGTAAGACAATTTATATGGGATATGGGTAAAGACAATGCCATTGTATGCCATTTGACCCTTCTCCCCTATTTAAATGCGGCCAAAGAACTCAAGACCAAGCCTACACAACATTCTGTAAAATTATTATTGGAAAATGGAATTCAGCCCGATGTATTGATTTGTAGAACCGAGAAAGAAATAGGCAGAGAATTGAAACAAAAAATTGCACTTTTCTGTAATGTTTCCGAAAATGCGGTTATTCAAGCAATTGACAAAGAAAGCATCTACGACGTGCCGCTCGAAATGCAAAAAGAAAAAATAGACCTTGTAGTTTTGGAAAAATTAAAAATCAAATCCAAACAAGAGCCAAAGTTGGATAAATGGAAAAAATTTCTTTCCAATCTCAAAAATCCAAAAAACGAAGTAAGAATAGCCGTTGTAGGAAAATATGTAGAATTGCAGGATGCGTATAAAAGTATCTATGAATCTTTTATCCATGCAGGTGCTGCCAAAAGCATCAAAGTAAAAATAGAATCGATACATTCAAAATCCATTAATGCAGATAACGCCGCTACCATTTTGAGCAAATTTGATGGAATTCTTGTCGCACCCGGATTTGGGGAACGCGCTATTCAAGGAAAAATTGAAACCATAAAATATGCTAGAGAAAACAATGTTCCTTTTCTAGGGATTTGCCTTGGTATGCAAATGGCTGTAATTGAATTTTCTAGAAATGTATTGGGTTATGAAGATGCACATTCGGTAGAAATGAACAAAAAAACAAAGTTCCCTGTGATTGATTTGATGGAATCGCAAAAAAGTGTAACCAAATACGGCGGTACCATGCGTCTTGGCTCCTACCCTTGCGTTTTAGAAAAAGACTCACTCGCACACAAACTCTACAAAAATACTCAAATCACCGAAAGACACCGCCATAGATACGAGTTTAACAATAAATTCATGGAAGAAATCAATGCAAAAGGCATGCGCACCAGCGGTAAAAATCCTGAATCTAACTTGGTAGAGATTGTAGAATTGACCAATCATCCTTTCTTTATAGGCGTTCAGTTTCACCCCGAACTGAAAAGTACCCCAGAAAATCCACATCCTTTATTCAAAGGATTGATAGAAGCGGCTCTTAACAATAAAAAATAAACTGACAAAATTTGACGTTTATTACTCATACTGCTTAGTTAATAATTATAATTAATTGTTTTTAAGCGTTTTAAATAAATTAAGAAGGACGACATTTTTAGACAACATCGCACTATACTTTTGTATCATAAAAATTAAAGATTATGACACAAGAGAAAAATTCAAAAATGCAATTAGAGTTGAAAAAAATCATCAAAAATAGTTTTGAAGATATGCTTTCAGATGTATTGAAAGGCAAAAAAAGCATCCAAGATTTTAGCAAAACCATCGACTACAATTATTCTCAAAAGAAAATGGAGTTGAACGGTAGATTGTTTTAGGATATTTTAGGAACTTCAAACGCTATCATATACAATTTATATGTATATTTGCTCCCTATTTTTACACATAAAATACAAAAAAAATGTACAAAATAAAATTTGGAACCGACGGTTGGAGAGCTATTATAGCACAAGATTATACAACCGAAAATGTAGCGCGTGTAGCAGCTGCTACCGCAGATTGGGTATTGAACAAATCCGACAAACCTACTATTACATTGGGTTATGACTGTAGATTTGGAGGACAACTTTTTGCCGAAACAGTTATTAAAGTCATGTTTTCAAAAGGCGTAAAAGTATTGTTCAATCAAGAATTCTGCACCACGCCTATTTTATCGTTTGCTACCAATCATTTTCAAGCTAATATTGGCGTAATGATTACCGCTAGCCACAATCCACCATCTTATAATGGATACAAACTCAAATCTTCCTTTGGAGGGCCTTCGTCACCTGCCGAGGTGCAAGAAATAGAAGATATGATTCCAGAAACCTATTTGATGTCCAATGAATCCATTGAATCTATTACTGCAAAAGGCATGCTTGAATTTGTGGATTTTTCAAAATTATATGTAGACGCTATCAACAAGCGATTTGATATAGCCTCGATGCGAAAATCTGGCATCAAGGTAGCTTATGACGCCATGTTTGGTAGTGGTCAAGCCATTTTCCCTATGTTATTTCCCGAAGCCGTTTTGGTCAATTGCGAATGGAATCCTCGTTTCAACAACTTGGCTCCAGAACCTATTCCTGCCAATCTCAAGCATTTTGCATCGGTTATTCAAAAAGAAGGTAATATCGATTTTGCATTTGCCAATGATGGCGACGCAGACCGTATAGCCCTTATGGACAAAGACGGAAATTATATCGATGCGCACCAAATCATCTTGATGCTCATCTACATCCTCCATAAAGTCAATGGTATGACAGGACGTGTAGTAGTGGCTTTTTCGGTTTCTCCAAAAGTAGCTAAAATGTGTCAAATCTTTGGATTGCCATTGGAAGTGACGCAGATAGGATTCAAATATATAGCCGAAAAAATCCAAGAAGGCAACGTACTTGTAGGTGGTGAAGAAAGCGGAGGTATATCGGTAGCAGGGCATATTCCAGAGCGCGACGGCATT
>JBIILY010000023.1:0-8475 GCA_044338225.1 Chitinophagales bacterium | reverse complement strand
TAGAGCAATAAAAAATAGGACTTTTTGTATCGGTACCTTTCCATGACATTTGAGGCAGTTCAATTTCTTTAATTTCACTATTTTTTATTTCACCTCTCCAGATATACGTTTGTTTATTTTTGGCATCTACCCAATAATCTATGTAGAGCTCTTTTGCTGCTTTTTGTCCGATATTTTTAATCCTAATTTTTGGATTTAGACAAATGGCATTATCTATTTTGAAATTAGGGTCAGAATTTGGAGCTATGATAGCATCAAGTGCCACATCATTCATTATGATAGATTCATAATAGATCAAATACCCTGCAATGACATAATTGGCATGATAAGGTGAATCTGTTTTTGGAGGAAAATAACCAAAAGAAATATCTACCACATTGCTATCTTCTTTTTTTAAATAGGTCGATAAATTTACCTCTTCTTCTATTATTTTTTCGCCCGGACACCAATTAGTTCGGCTAAAAATCCATGTACCACTTTGTGGCTGTATGTATGTTTTGTCACAATTATCTTTCCATAATCGTTTTTTGAAGACTTCCTTTCCATTGAGTTTTACAAAATAGTCAATGGGCGTAAATTCTCCTTGCGCATCATGCCCCGATATGATACTTTTAAATTTTACAAAAGGGTTCTCTTTGTTTACAAAAAATTTATGAAATTTTGTAATACTATCAAATTCATTTTTAGATTTATATACATATCCGTCTTCATATATTTTTTCTACTTTTATAGGAATGGCTTCGGCTTTTCCTTCAATTAAAATTAAGTTTACCGAAATGCTAAATCCAAATTTCCCCTTATTGTCCCAGCCACCAGTGTGAGCCGCAAAACATACACTATCTTTTAATAAAGGAAGAAAATCGGTCACATCAAAAGTATAAGGATGCGACCAGTTTGAGTTGTATCCATTGGTTCCCAATCTCATATATGAGCTGTAGGGCGTAATAAGCCTAGCAACTTCCCAGTTTTCTGAATTTGGATAATATCTATAGGTTTTGGGGCTATCGGAAGTGAGTATAGCACTATCTATACCTGCTTTTTTCTTACCAAAATAGCCTCTAAAAGTATAATCCCAAGCGCAACAGCCATATGATGCACAACCTAAATCTATTTTTAAGATTGCTTTTTTATATTTCTTTTTTGGGTCAATTTCTTTGAAACTTTTGTGCCATTGCGGCCCCATATATTGTTGAATATCATAATTGGAATAAAAACTAATAACAGTAGTGTCGCCATTTTTTGCGAAAACTAGATTAGTCAATAAAAGAAGCCCAATGATAATACGAAATTTCATATCCTCTTAATAAATTATTTTTTCAATTCCAATACAGCTATAGTCTCCAAATGAAGGGTCTGAGGAAACATATCCACGGGTCTAATTTTTGTAATGACATATTTCTCGCACAATTGATTCAATTCATTGGCCAAAGTATGCGGATTGCAGCTCACATATACTATTTTGTTGCATTCCAAATCTAGCAATTGCTCAATGACATCGGGGTGCATGCCTGCTCTTGGTGGATCGGTGATAATTACATCGGGTTTGCCATGTTTTTTGATAAAATCTTTGTTGAAAAGCGCTCGCATATCCGAAGCATAAAATTCGCAGTTTTGGATATCGTTCATAGCTACATTTTCGTACGCATCTTCTATGGCTGCCTCTACCAGCTCTATTCCCACTACTTTTTTTACCGAATCGGACATAAAAATGCCGATACTTCCCACACCACAATACAAGTCATAAAGAAGTTCATCGCCTGCGAATCCAGCCATTTCTTTAACGGTTTCATAGAGCTGGACACATTGTTTTGAGTTGGTTTGGAAAAAAGATTTTGGACCTACTTTGAATTTTAAAGTATTCAAATGCTCTACGATATATTCACGACCCATAAAAACTTGGATGTCCAAGTCATATATAGTGTCATTTCCCTTGCTGTTTTCGGTATATAATAATGCCGTTATGCTTGGAAATTCATTTTTGATTCGTTGCATCAATTCTTGTGCCGTATCGTTCCATTCAAAAAAACTGATACATACCATCCATTCGCCAATGGAGGTATTTCGGATCATGATATTTCTTAGATTGCCTTCTTGATTTCTAATGTCAAAAAAAGGTAATTCAATCTCTTTTGCCGTTTTTCTAATGAAATTTTTGATCGCATTGGCAGGTTCAGGCATGTGATAGCAAGTGTCTATATCTATCACTTTGTCAAACATCCCCGCTTTGTGAAATCCAATTCCATTGCGGTCTATGGGAGTTTCTTTGTCATTGATTTCGGCTACGGTTAGCCATCGGCTATTGCTGGCTGCATAGTCTAGTTTATTTCTATAAAAACGGGTTTCTTCGCAACCCAAAATTGGAGTAATTTCGGGATAATCTACTTTGCCTATGCGCTCCAAGGCGTCTTTTAATACTTGAGTTTTCCATTCAAGCTGATTTTCATACGATAAATGCTGAATCTTGCATCCGCCACAAAATTCATAATGAGCACAATACGGTTCAATTCGTTTGGACGATTTTTCTATAAAAGAAACAATCTCGCCCGTATCATAATTTTTTCTACCTTTTCGAGCTTTGATATTGACAATATCACCATCCAACGCATTATCTACAAAAATGACTTTGCCATCCAATTTAGCTATGCCTTTTGCTTCGGAAGACAAAGCGGTAATAGCAACATTTTCTAACTCGTAAAATTTATTTTTGGGTTTTCTCACAGAAACAATTTATTTCAAGCAAAAATCGAATATTATTTTTTAATGAAATGATTTTTCTGAAAAGGCTACTTCTTGCTACTCGCCGAAAAGATAGAATAGCCTAGCCCAATGGAAATCCACGGCTTGTTTTTGTAGATATAGGAGTCAAAATTTGAATTATTGCTACTGAGCATATCGATTCCTGTAAAAATCCCCACTTGTGCATTGCTAAATTCAATCATAAAATAATCTGTATGAGTAGCCGTTGAAAATTGTGAATAAGGCTTTGAAGTATTGTTGTGAAATAGTTATAAATTAATTAACAACATAATAATTTTTTAAAATTTTTGTCAAGAGATCTTTTGAAATCCCTTTAAAATTTAGATGATTCTCATTGGTGTTAAATGCAAATACTGTTTTTCTTGAATTCATATCAAAAATAAGTAAAGATTCGGCTCCTAATACGGAACCAGGTAAAAATAATAACTTAGTATCATACTTGCTAATTTTCACAACTCTCATCCCAAAACACATTGACAAATCAGAATCAGCTCCTTCAGTAAAACAATTATTAAAAATAATGTTTTGTTTTTCTATGCTTAAGGTTCTCAAATATTTATGAAAATTTTTAATATCATTTATTGATAAATATAGGTCATTTAGTCCTATTGTTTGACTTAATATAGAAATTAAAGACTCCTTGTCTTTTTTTGCATAGATTACATTCTTGTCTTTTACAGCAGGATGAATTATGCCATGACTATCTAGTAATAAGTTTTTATTGATTAGATGATCTTTAAACTGATAAAAATTGGTCATTTCAAAAGCAATTTTATCAAAATTCTTGTTGTAAAGTACTTCCATAATTTTTGCTAATAAAAAGTAATTTGCATTACAATAATTATATTGTGAATTTGTATTTTTAAACTCTTTGGAAAAACAATTTTTTTTAATTTCGCTGTAATAAAATGAACTCGATTCAAGCTCTTCATTATCAATTTTCTCTTTACCAAGAAATTCTCCTTTGCTATAAAACCTTAAAGGATCATCAATTTTCGTTTTATGATTAATCAAATCGATTACTTTCAAAATAGAATCTGGAAAATCTGGCAAAAAGTCTTTTACTTTTTTTGATAAAATTAAAGGGTTTTTAACAAAAGTGTCTAAATAATAATTAGAATATATGGCTTTTGCTAAAGATATGACATTCATTTTATCATTAATTGATATTTTATTTTTTGATTTAAAATCGCTAATTCCCCTTGAGTAAAAATCTATATTATCACTCGAATCAATAATGGCTATTATTCCATTAAATTGATTGATATTATTTAAGGAATCTAACATTTTATTTACAAAGTCAATTTTCCCATTAGATTGGGAAAACACATTAAAAGATAGAAATGATAAGATAAAAAGTAATTTCATAGAAATAATGTTTTGATTTGTAAAATTAAATAGAAATCTTGTAAAAATTATTGTTTTATTCTTTTCTGATTTTAAAATATTGATTTTTTGAATGGTCTATTACAATTTCAAGTAGATAAATACCCTTGGGAATCGTCGATAAATCAATTTTTATAACTTTTTGTTTTTGAAATTCTTGAGTAATGATTTCATTTCCAATCACATCCAAAACTTTAATAGACAGAAAATTAGGAATGGCACTTAATTCTATATTCAAAAAATCGATTGTAGGGTTGGGAAATAGTTTAATTTTACTTTTATTCTGCTCATTTATTGAAGAATTATCTTCCTCTTTTTCAATACTATCTAATGGCAAAAGGGTCAAATTATATTTGCACAAAAAGGTGCTTCTAGATTTATTAGATTCTAAATAAGTAGAGACTAATGTAGCATCAAAATCTGTGCTGTCAATATAGTCTCCAACCCAATATATTTTATTGTCTTTAGTCTTAACGTTCAAACCTACGTTTCTAGTGAAATTATTACTCTTGGGGCTAAATGCAGATAAAAAATTGCCCTCTAAATCATGAATGGATAGAAAGGTATTATTGTAATTTTTTGATTTTAATACAAAGCTATAGTTCAAAGTGGGGAATGAAATAGAATCTTTAAAATCGCCAGACAAATATAATTTTTCATTATGAATATTTAATGATAAAGATTCAAGTGAATAATAAAGTAATGGAGCGCCTATATAGTTTTTATTCCAAAGCATATTGCCAAATGTATCCATTTTTAATAATATAACTCCTGGATTAGAATTAAAATCAGAAGATGAGCCTATTTTTATAATTCCTTTTCTTAAAAATAGTCCACCTAGATAAATATTTTCACTTGAATCAACGACTATCTTATGAAATATTCTATTAAGAAATTTTTCATTGCTTTTAAATGGCGATCTAAAGACATTAATTTTTTTAAATTTTCCATCTAAAGTCATATCTATTAATACATTTCCCTCTTCCATATATCCTATTGTCTCAGAGTATGCAGTATCATCCACGTCAACTTCAATCCTAGAATTTGTTCCTCCTATTAATACCTTGAGGCCATTTTTATTTATATAAATATCATTGAAAGAAATTAAATTAGAACTTTGCTTGATATGATTAAACCAATATAAATCACCTTTTGTATTGAGTTTTGCTATGAATAGGTCTTGTTGGTTTTTGATTGCAGGGCTATAATAGATGATGCTATCTTTAATTTTAATATTGAATGAATCTCCTATGTATCCACCAATATAAATATCATTTTCATAAGTTTTTATTTGTCTGCAAACATCAATACTTTTATTCCCGAAATTTTTAATCCAATTGGCATTGCCATATTCATCCATTTTCATGATAAAAAAATCTTGATTTCCTTTGGATTCTATTTTAATGATAGAGCTATCATTGTTTTTTGTAATAATAGAATCTTTATAAGTTCCAAATAGATAAAGATTATTACTATTGTCAATGTCAAATCCCCAATATGATGCGGGAATAGATAATTGTAGATTCGTTTTAAAGCTTCTACTCCATAATAAATTTTGTAAAGAATCATATTTTGCTATTACTATGGTATAATTATTTTTTTCTATTGAATTTACCCAAAATGGATTTATATTGTTTAAGTCAAAATTTACTTTTCCATTAATTGCAGTCATGATGTAATGGTTTTTATCCTTATCAATTCTATGAGCAACCACATTAGATTCAGAATATTCCGATGCCTTTATCGTCTTTGCCCATTCAAGATGTTGCGAATAAGAATTTTTGAATAAGAGTAAAAAAAAGAGGATTTTTTTCATCATTATAAAAGATTAAAGCACCCAGAAATTAACATCAAAGATAATTTGAAATTTGCTTTTTTTCATCAAATTTTGAGTGAACGTAGATTATTTTTATTAAACGTTTGAAAAACCTCTTAAACAAAGGTTTTTTTAACATAAATTATCATCTTCTAGAAAAAGAAAAAATCTATCTCAGCAGCGTAATATTCCCACTTTTATTGATGGTTTCTTTGTCGTAGGTTACAGCTTGAACTTTCCATACATATACGCCTTCGTTCACAGGTTCTCCATTCACTGTCCCGTCCCAGCCTTTATTGATGTCGGTAGAAGAGAAGACAAGATTGCCCCATCGGTCGTACACATCAAAAGCATTGAGCTTGCGGATATTTAAATGTTTTACAATTTTGAAAATATCATTGGTGCCATCTCCATTGGGCGAGAATGCAGTAGGAATAAGCATTACCGTTTTCCCATATACATTTACTCGTACGCTATCGGTGCCTATACATCCATTATCGTCTGTTACATTTACATAATACATGGTAGTATCATAAGGCGTTACGGTGAGTTCATTGAAGAAAGGATTGCTTGTTCCTGTCTTAGGGGTCCACTCAAATTTGTTTGCCTTGCTTATGGCGGTTAAGACTACCTCCGCACTTCTATAAATAGTAGTATCATTTGAGGCTGTTACTACGGGAATAGTGTCTACTCTTACAAATACCTTTGTGGAATCTGAAAAACAATCATTTGACACCCGAACGGAATAGGTAATACTAGTATCAGGATATACTTGAGGCTTAGCTATGGCTGTATCATTGATGTTGTAGCTAGGTTTCCAAAGATAGTATTTCCCGCCACTTGCTTCTATCTCTATATATTTCCCAAAACACATTTGATATGGAGATTTTGCCACTGCTTTTACAGGTTCTTGAACCACTACCGGAATTGTATCGCGCGTGATGCAATTAGCTGCATTGGTAGCACTGATGACATAGCTCGTACTTTTAGGAGGGAAGACAAATATTTTTGCAGAGTCTGTATTGGTTATAAAGCTATTTGGAGACCATTTAAAAATGACATTGGAACTGGATAAAGCCCAAAGAAGAAGACTATCTCCTTGGCATATATATGCTTTTTGTCCTGCTACAGAAAGCGCAGGCGGATAATTAACTATAATTTTGGTAGAATCGGTGCCTTTACATCCATATTTATCTACTAAGAACAATTTATAATCCGAAGTAACGGAAGGTTTTGCGGAAGGATTTCGGATAATTTTGCTACTGATAGTCTTATCTACCGTGCTCCATAGATAACTAGACATACCATTGGTAGCATTGAATTGATAGATGTCAAAGAGACAAATGGTGTCAAAATCGGGCAATCCTCCGTCAGGCAAAGCAATTGCATTTAGGGCTATGGTATCTTTCTTTTTATAACAATAGTTTTCTATTTCTAAAATATAGGTTGTGGTATCTAACGCAGAAAATCTTGGATTCCGAATATTCGCATTACTCACCCAATAAGCGGGAACCTCTGACCCGTTTAATAATACCGTCCATTTGTATGAGGTAATATCTCCTTGATCATAAGGGTTTACTTGAATGGTATCGCCTACACAAAATGCAGTATCTTTTTTGCTTATTAAATCGATACTAGGATCTAAAATCAATACTTCTACGGTGTCTTTAATGGCACAATTATTATTATCAATTCCCGTGAGAATGTAGGTGGTTGTCTGCTTTGGTTTTGATTTTGGGGTTAATATATTGGGATTGTCTAGCCCAGCTGAAGGCGACCATGATACCGAGTTAAAAGTTCCTTGACCATTTAATATAACACTATCTCTAAATTTAAAAGGGCTAGGGTTGAGACAAACACTCGTATCTAATCCAGCGCTAATAAAGGGTTTTGTGAAAAAGCTAATGGTAGTAGAGGCTGTATCGGAGCAGCCATTGGCATCGGTACCTTTGACGATATAAGAAACCGAATTTGGATATGCGGGAGAGCAAATAGGATTGGATATTTTATGGTTGTCCAAAAATTGATTGGGGGACCATTCATAGTTTACGGCACCAATAGCATTCAACTGTATGGTTTTATCATAGCAAATTTTAGTATTGGGCGTAGACGATACAACAGGTTTTGGAAAAATAGTGATGGGTACATTTGCCGAATCAATACATCCCTTATCCGTGGTTGCAATTAATTTTAAATTGTTGATCCCCGAAGTATTAAAGCTAGTGGTGGTATTACAGCTATCAATTCGAGTTCCATTGGGTAGGACCCATGTATTTGAAATTATTGTATAAGGAGAGGCTACTGTAGACTTACACAAGAGTTGAACGGTTTCAAATTGGCATGGATTGGGGATAGTATAATTTATTTTAGGCTTGGAATATACTATAGCTTGTTTTAGAATAGAGTCATAACAGCCTTTGTCGTCTCTTACTCTTAAAAGAATATTGTGGCTTCCAGCAGGTAAATTGCTGTATAATGAAATTTTATTTGAAGCTATTGTTGTTCCATTTGCCACC
>JBIILY010000265.1:0-2797 GCA_044338225.1 Chitinophagales bacterium | reverse complement strand
AGCTACGATTTTACTTTCTCTTGCTTTTTCTATTTTTTTTATAAAATCTTTTTCAGTCATAGCTGTATCCATTTCGTGATTAGAAATTTCAAATTTTATTTTTAGCTCTTGAAGTAGTTCTTTGATCAAATTGAGCTTTTTGGTATTTTCTATAGAAATTGTAAGTGTAGTCATCTTTTATTTTTTTACATATTTATAAACAAAAATCAAATCTCAAAAGTTCAAATTTATGTTTTTTTTGAGAAGCATAAATGAAAATGTATCATCAAAACAGCCGTCTAACCAATTTTCAATGGCTGATAGAGCAAAGACCAAAGGATGAGAAGGATTTGTAGGGTTTTATTTAAATCATAAATTAGAAATACCTATCTTCATTCCAAAGATTAGGATTATTGACAATATAGTCAGAAATTTTTTGATATTCATTGTCATTGCGGATAATATGGTCGTGAAATCTTGTCTGCCATCCATTCTCAATTCCTAAACGATTTGCATGTTTAGTAACAGCAGATTTATATGAACCAATAATGGATGAAATCGTGTTTTTGCCAATATTCTGAAATCGATTATCACCAGGTAGAGACAGGGCATGCCCTGTCTCTGCATTAATAATTCCTGTCTCTGCATTAACAATTCCTGTCTCTGCATTAATAATTCCTGTCTCTGCATTAATAATTCCTGTCTCTGCAATAATAATTCCTGTCTCTGCATTAATAGAATTCTCTTTATTTTTTAATGGATCAAAACCTAAAGAATTGTTCAATTGTTTAGACTCGGGTTTATTCAAAATTACAATACCATGAATATGATTTGGCATTACAATAAAATCTCCTAAGTCTACATTAGGAGCATGCATAGGGATTTCATGCCATAAAACATTGGCTATGACACCTAAATTTGATAGGATTATTTCACCATTTCTAATTTCTCCAAATAAATGTTCTCTATTTCGAGTGCAAATTGTGATGAAATAGGCTCCATTCCATCCATAATTCCACCAAGCTGCTCTAGTTGAGGCAATTCTATACTTGTTTTGATATTTTTCCATAATAAATGTCTTCTAGTTTAGTTCTGAAATCTTTTTCAAATATAGAAAAATAGACTCAAAAACTAACGGTAAATTTAGGTCTTTTTAGTCTATTAAAATTGAAAAAAATATCTATTTTAACAATAGAATTGAGAAAAAGTATAGAATAGTTTATCAGGATGGTTATAATTAATTTATTTGTGCTTTTATGTTTAACGATTATTAAGTTTATTTCACGGGTTAAATAAAAATATTTGTTTTTGTGAAAAAAAGATTATATTTGCACTCAAATTTGAAGTAGAAATTGATAATGAGGGAAGCTTAAGCTTCCCTATTTTTATATAAAAGGGGTATATGGATTTAAGTGAAAAAATAAAATTGAAATTGAGAAAATGGTCTGAAGACTATTGTCGTCAGAACGAGTTGTTTCTAGTAGATGTGACGGTTATTGGGCTGAAATACAATGTATATGCAGATTGTATGACCAATATCACCATACAAGAATGTGCCAAACTCAACCGTTTTTTACAAGGCAAATTGGATGAGGATTCGGAAGTGCCTGAGGTGTATACCTTGGATGTATCGTCTCCGGGAATGTCCAATTCATTGAAATTGCCTATTCAATATAAAAAGAGAATGGACAAGAATTTGAAAATTACCAAAACCGATGGTGTAGATATTGAAGGGAAAATAGTACATGTGGACGACGAAGGTGTAGAAGTAGAAGTGACGATTCCTATGAACAAAAAATTAAAACAACCCGAAAGGATAGAAAAATATTCATTAAAATACAACGAAATAAAAAAAGCATTAATACCCATAAAATTTAACAAAAAATGAGTAATATAGATTTGATTGACTCGTTCTCCGAGTTTAAAGAACAAAAAGGAATTGATAAAGTAAAAATGATGCGTCTTCTTGAAGATGTATTCCGTACTTCATTGAAAAAAAAGTATGGAAATACCGATAATTTTAGCATCGTAATCAATACAGACAAAGGCCAAGTAGAGATTTACCAAAGTAGAGAAATTGTAGAAGATGATCAAGTAGAAGATTCTGTAAAACAAGTAGGTATCAGTGATGCTTTGAAATTGGATGAAAGTTTTGAGATAGGTGAGGAGACGTATGAGCAAATAGAAATACATGAATTATCTCGTAGAGCTATCATGGCTGCAAAACAAACATTGCATTCAAGAGTAACGGAGCTAGAAAAAGACGAAGTATATAAGAATTACAAAGATAGAGTAGGCGAGATTGTAACGGGTGAAGTTTATCAAGTATGGAGAAATGAGGTTTTGATTCTTGATAGCGATGACAATGAATTAATTTTGCCAAAAAGCGAGCAAATCAAATTTGATTATTACAAAAAAGGCGATAATGTAAAAGCGGTAATCAAAGAAGTAGAGTTGAGAAATAATTTGCCTAGAATTATCTTGAGCAGAATAGACCCTTCATTATTGGAGGCTATGTTGTCAGCAGAAGTTCCAGAAATTATCGATGGACTAATAGCTATCAAGAAAGTAGTGCGCGAGCCAGGTGAGAAAGCCAAAGTAGCTGTAGAAAGCTATGATGACAGAATAGACCCTATTGGAGCCTGTGTGGGTGTGAAAGGATCTAGAATTCATGGTATTGTAAAAGAATTGCAGAATGAAAATATAGATGTAGTAAATTATACCAATAATTTTGCATTGTATATTCAGCGTGCTATGGCGCCAGCGGTTATCAATTCTATTGAAATTGATGAGAAAAACAAGCGTGTAAAAGTATGGT
>JBIILY010000014.1:0-10518 GCA_044338225.1 Chitinophagales bacterium | reverse complement strand
CGAAATACCTATTGCCTTGGACGAAGAGTTGATAGGAGTTACTCAATATAAAGATCGTTACCAATTGTTAAAAGAAATCAATCCAAGTTATATTGTTCTCAAACCTTCGTTGCACGGAGGCTTTGGCGGGGCAGAAGAGTGGATTTTTATAACAAAACAACTGGGGATTCGATGGTGGGTTACTTCTGCCTTGGAGAGCAATCTGGGGCTAAACGCCATTGCTCAATGGGTAAGTCAATTTCCAGAGAGCTACGATTTTCCTCAAGGACTCGGCACAGGGCAATTGTACAAAAATAATTTGCCTTCACATTCTAATTTGCAAGATTATTTTCTATATTTTGAAAATTAATTTGTAACCAAATAATTCTTTCATACTCTTATTCTCGATTAAGTACTTAATCTTTTCTTTATTTGTTTATAAAAAATTAAAAAATAGTAAAAATGAAAAGTTATAAATTATTGTCAGCTCCCAATGTCAAAATTAATGTAGGAGGAAACAATGACTCTACAAACAAAACCAATATTTTGAATGTAGAAATTGTAGATGCAAAAGATACTTTTAGAAAAACAATCAACACCGATAATGTAGAAGAAGTGATTGAAGAGTTGAAATCGGAAATTCAATTGAATCAAGATGTACAAGACCCCGATGTCGAAAAGTTGCGACTGAAAAAAGAAACCATGGAATCGGCGCTTGGTATTGGTTTTATGTTTTTTATTGCTATTCTCACCTTATTTTTGATATTGTATAATAAAAGACAAAATAGAATTTTACAAGAAACGATGATCAAAAATGGCATTGATCCTACTACACATCAAAATAAACAAATGACCCCACCTACAGATTATTCTTTTGGCAAGGGGCGAATGCTCAAATATGCTGTGGTTGCGCTCTCTTTTGGTATTAGTTATATTGCAGATGAATTTTCAGAACGCTTTTTTGACATCGATTGTTTTTGGGCTACGTTTGCGATCTTGATGGGTATTGGATTTCTTTACATATACAAAAATGGAGATTGGGATAAAGATAAAGACATAGATGCGGTTATCAAAGAAAAACAAGAGGAAATCAAAAGATTAAATCCATAATATACTTCGTATTAGATAAGTATGCAGGACGAAATTGTTTGGATAGAAAATGTTAAGAAAGGTAAGATTCAAGATTTTGGATTTTTGGTAGAGCGATATGCCAAGTTGAGCTTTTCGGTTGCATATAATGTTGTGAAAGATTATGATGATGCTAATGATATTGTTCAGGAATCCATGATGCTGGCGTATGAAAATATCCAAAAATTCAACATGGATTCCAAATTTTCTACCTGGCTCTATCGAATTGTTTTTAATCATGCACTTCGTTTTAGTAAGAAAAAAAAGTTTTTTGGAGAAATCGAAAATGTTTCAGTTCCAGATAATATAGAAGTAGAAGAAGAGGATTTGTGGTTCAATGAGACTAATTATGACAAACTGAGTGAAGCAATGGCTCGATTGAAAGATAATGAACGATTTATTATAGAGTTGTATTATTATCATAATCAATCGGTTAAAGAAATTTCAGGCGTTTGTACTCTTTCGGAATCCAATGTAAAAGTTCTGTTGTATCGCTCTCGACAAAAACTGGCTGATTTATTGCTTAAAATAAATAAAAATCGTATTGTAAATATTTGAAATCCTATTTAAAATAATATTGTTAAATTTGCACAAGATGAGTACTCTATATAATTTTTTTGAAAATCAATACAATGCGTTTTTGCCTTCAAATTATTCTTATTTGATGGTTGAAAGTATCAAAAAACAGATATTATTCTTAAAATTGCAGAAGAATAGAATGCGCATACAAAATTTAAAAATGCTTTTTTTAATTTCTTTGACAATTATAGTTGTTCGGTTGATTCAGGTCATTGATAAACTAGATTTTAATTTTGAAGTAAATCATTTTTCATTCAATCTTACTACTTTAATTTCTGTAATGTTGGTTGTTTTGTATTTTATTTTTGAAGAAAATAGAAATTGGATAAATAAAAAGTTGTTGAATTAAAAAAAAAGTGTATTTTTGCACTCCCAAAAAATAAGTAAATTTTTAAATAAAAATAAATTAAAATGGCAAATACAAGAAATGCAAAGAAAGCTGCCAGAAAAGCTGCCAAGAGAAGATTGCACAACAGATATTACGCAAAAACAACTCGTAATGCAATCAAAAAACTTGAGAATACTGAATCTAATTCAGAGCAACAAGAAAATCTTGGAAATGTAGTATCAATGATTGATAAATTAGCTAAAAGAAACATTATTCACAAGAATAAAGCGGCAAATTTGAAATCTAAATTGATGAAAAGAATTTTAGCTTCAGCTTAATTTTTTTTATTATTTTTGTACGTAAATTAAAATAATATAATATGTCTAAAGGTACTTCTTGGATCATGTTTTTTGTAGCTACAATAGTATGTCTATTGATGTTGGTATTTGTTCCTCAATTTTTTTGGATTCCATTACCGTTTGTAATTACGGGATTGGCTCAGGGATTGGATGCAATTTAGAAAAAATTATGAAATGAAATGTCCTAATTTTGATAATACATCCATTCCAATGAACAAAATAAGGACATCGCATGTGAATCGTTATAATCAAATAATAAACACATGAAAATATATACCAAAACGGGCGATAATGGATCAACTTCCCTTTTTGGAGGCGACCGATTAATGAAATCGGATATTCGCGTAGAGGCCTATGGCACAGTGGATGAGTTGAATAGTTATGTGGGATTATTAGCAGATAAACTAATATCAACAGAATTCTCAATTTATTTACAAAAAATTCAAAACATCTTATTTAATATTGGTTCGGTATTGGCTACCGTGGATGAGCATTATAAAACAAAACTTCCAGAATTGAAAGACGATTATTTGGTATTTCTAGAAAATCAAATAGATTGGATGCAGGAAAGATTACCTGTCATGACACACTTTGTATTGCCGGGTGGTCATGAACATGTATCGTTGACTCATGTAGTAAGAACGGTGTGTAGAAGAGCTGAGCGAGCTATTGTAAGGATTGAAAATTATGACCAAGATTCTCAAATTCTATGGTCGGTAGTTTATCTCAATCGTTTGAGCGATTATTTTTTTGTACTTTCTCGATATTTGACACAATATTATGGCACAAAAGAAGTTAATTGGCAAAAGGACATTAAATTTTAAAACATTATCATTAAACACATAAAAAAAACAAAAATATGTATTGGACATTAGAATTAGCTTCGTATTTGGAAGATGCTCCGTGGCCTGCAACTAGAGATGAATTGATAGATTATGCTATCCGTTCAGGGGCACCTATTACTGTAATTGAAAATTTACAACAGATGGAAGATGTGGAAGGAGAACAATTTGAAGGTATCGAAGATATCTGGCAAGATTATCCTACGCAAGAAGACTTCTATTTTAACGAAGACGAGTATTAAATTTTTAAAAAAGCCTCAACTTTTGTTGAGGCTTTTTTTATTGATATTGAACGGTTTCGGGTTTTGAAATATCCAAACTTTGAAATCTAAATGGTATCACGGAGCTTATTACGATACCTCGTTGGTTTAAATTGGATGTTGATGGATAAAAACCATATTGTATCTGAACCATATTAAATATCATATTTTCATTTCTAAATGCGATTCCTAGCGTAGCTCCAGAATACTGTTTACTTTCAAAAATACTTTGATTTTGGGACTTCATATTTGCTAATTCAAATAAAGTAAATAAATATGTCCTAAAGCCAATGAGTGAAAAAGGTAAGTAAAGATTGGTTTGAACGCTTAATGTTAATCTATCATTGCCTTGAATGGCCTTGTTGTTAATACCTCTAATGCCATTGTTCTCCGAAAAGGTTAGGTATCTTGTAGCATCTTGATTAAATCCTGCGGTGTATCTAGCGTTAAAGAAATTTCTTAATCTTGTCTTTCCCCAATGAAAAGTTTTTGTTGCTAATTGTGAGTTGATGTCTAGTACCGATTGGTTATATAAGTTGTCAGCAATATATGTCCCAAATTTTGCGCTCAAATTGAAGTAGGTTTCTCTTGAATTATAAAACTGACCGAGTATACTGCCTCCATAATATCTTCTTGTAGAATACTCGGTGTTTTCATATCCATAAAGCGCTGAAATAGAAATTCCAATTGGGATATCTTCTGTTCTACCAAACCCATTTAGAAGCCTTTCTTGAACAAATCTAATTCTAGAATAACCAATGCTGGAAAGAATAAAATTATTATTCCAAAGGGTTGGATAGTCTGTCAATATTACATTAGGTCTATTAAAAAATGTATTTCGAGTAAATCGTGCGCCAAGAATAATTGAATTTAAAGTTGTCGGTTTTCTAGATTTAAAAGGGATTGCATGACTTAGCCAAATATTGCTTTCTGCTTTTTGAAGATTGATTTGATTTGTAGCTTGATTAAATAAATTTTTATCGAGGTCTCTATATGCAAAGGTAAGCCCTCCGGCCCATCTCATATCTTTTCTTATAAATTGTCTTACAAAACCCAATCCTATGGAATTTTCATCTCTATAGTTTCTTGCAAAAAGGTTCATGTCTACAAAGCTTTTTTTGATGAAATTTGGAACCGTATAAGAGATGCCTAAGCCCCAAATTTGGTTGGTATCTTTTTGATTATACAATACTTCAGTCTCAATTTGATGTCCAAGTCCTAGAAAATTGTTATTGTTTATTTTTAATCCAAAATTACTTGTTGAGTTTAAGGTTAAGTCAAATCCATAAGGAAATACATCTTGAAGATATATGTACAATTCAATATGTCCATTTGATTTGGCTACTGGTACAAATCTTACGTCGTGAAATACACCAGATGTTCTAATAATACGAGCATTTTCTAATGCCTTATATGCTGAAAAACTTTCCCCATTTTTGAAAAGTAAATATCTATTGGTAATGATTTTATTTTTTGTATTTGTGTGCAATTTGGTCGATAGAAAGGTCTCAAGATTACTGCTTTTTTGAAAGGTATCATAGATATTCTCTCCAAAAACATTGAATTTTCGATAAATAATGGTATCAATAATCATATCTTCAAAAGGCATGAGCTCATCTACCTTCTTTTTAAATTCTACCTCTTCATTATAATTACTGCTCGCATAAATATTTCGAAATAATAAATTATGAATTTCGGATGTAATAATATTTTTATTTAAGGCCTCTTTTGTTTTGATACTAGAGAGACTATCTTTTCTGTCTAATTTATTGAGTTGCCTGTCATCGTTTTGAGAAAAAGAAGTGAAAACTTGAGTACATAAGTAAAAAAATAAAATACGTTTATAGAATAACATTGGAAACATGAGTTTAAATTGCATCCAAAATTAGTGATAAATGTTAATTGTTTAGCCAAAAAAATAGATTTTATGTTTTTTTATAAAAATTGGCATTCTTTTTTCGTTCGATAAATCAATTTTTTATACTTTTGCTCGTTAAGAAAAAAATATATTTTATGAATTTTCAAAAATTAGATAAAATCTTAGGTTGGTTGGTGTTTTTTATAGCATTAGCTACCTATACGATTACTATGGAAAAGACAGGAAGTCTTTGGGATTGTGGTGAATTTTTAAGTTGTACATACAAATTGCAAGTAGCGCATCCTCCAGGAGCTCCCTTTTTTATGCTTGTTGGCAAAATTTTCTCTCTTTTTGCAATGGGTGATGTGTCCAAAGTTGCCATGTCTATAAACTTTTTAAGTGCGATGAGTACTGCCTTTTGTAGTTTATTTTTCTTTTGGAGTAGTACCATGATTTTGCGTTGGACATTTGCAAAAAGCGAAGAGATGTCAAATTCAGTATCAACCTTAATTTTAGGCTCTTCATTTTTAGCGGCATTAGCAGCTACATTTTTGGATTCTATGTGGTTCAATGCTTTGGAAGGAGAGGTATATGCATTTTCAGTGTTCTTTATGGCATTCAACGTATGGGCTATATTGAAATGGAAAGAGGATGAAAGCAAAAAACGCGATATGTGGTTGTTGTTGATTGCATTATTGACGGGTATGAGTATTGGAGTGCATTTACTTTCATTGCTGGTGTTTCCTATGATTGGATTGGTTATTTATTTAGATAAATTCAAGTTTTCGTGGATAGGTGTTCTAATATCTTTTGTCGTATCGCTTATTATGATCGTTTTCGTAATGAACATTGTATTGGTAAAAACACCTGATCTCTTAGGCTCCTTAGATTTAATATTTGTTAATACAATGGGATTACCTTTTTATTCTGGAGCTATTTTTGGAGTATTATTGATTATTGGATTATTTTATTTCTTAATCAAAAAATCTGCTGAAAATCCTAGTTTCCTTAAATGGAACGAATATAAATTCAAGTTTTCTTTAAATACCGTATTTTTATTTATTGCATTTATATATTTAGGCTTTACCAGTTATTTTATGGTTGTAATTCGTGCCAATGCAAACACACCTATCAATATGAATGTGCCTAATAATTTCAAAACATTGAAATCTTATATCGCTCGTGAGCAATATGGAGAGCGTCCTTTATTGAGTGGGCCTAGCTATTCGGATGTATATGAAATAGTTGATTTTAAAACATTGAGTACTAATTATGAGAAAAATGAAAAAACTGGAAAATATGACGAAGTAGGAGAAAATAGATCTTATGTATATGATCCTAAAGTAAAGAAAATTTTCCCAAGATTGGGGCACGAAGGAGATGATAAAAAACAATTTTATAGATTGTGGTTAACTCCTTCTTTTGATGTAGTAGATAGAGCTTCAGGCGAAGTAATCCAAAATTTCCCTGCAGGAAATGGAAGTGCTGAACAAGCAGAGCAATTTGCGCAACAAAAAAATACAACGGCACAGCCTGGACAATTTGTAGTGAAAGATCATGTAACATTGATAGATAATATTAAATTTTTCATTAATTACCAATGTGGTTTTATGTATTTCCGTTATTTATTCTGGAATTTTGCAGGTAGAACGGATGACTTGCAAGGTCATGGTGCTAATGAAAAAGGTCGTTGGATTTCGGGAATAGGTTTTGTAGATAATTTGTTAGGAGATTTTTGGGGTAATGCTGAGCTAGATATGGCAGGACGTCCCGATGTATTGACTCAAAATAAAGGATACAATGTTTTTTATATGATTCCATTATTGCTTTGTTTTCTAGGAATTTATTATAATTATAAAACCAATAAAGAAGTTTTTGGAATTTTATTAATGTTGTTTTTTGCTACGGGTATTATGCAAATTTTATTCCACAATCAGCCTCCAATAGAGCCAAGAGAAAGGGATTATGTAACAGCTCCTTCTTTTTGGGCGTTTGCATTATGGATGCCATTTGGAGCATATTTTATTTATAGTTTGCTTAAAGATGCATTGAAAGGATCTGCGGTCTATGTAGCCTTATTGGTATTGGCAGTGGCACCATTTTTAATGGGCTCAAGAGGATGGGACGACCATAATAGAGGCAATAGAACCTCTACGTTGGCTTTTGCTAAAAATGTATTGAATTCATGTCCAAAAAATGCTATTTTATTTGCTTATGGCGATAATGATACCTATCCATTGTGGTATGCACAAGAAATTGAAGGCATTCGAACCGATGTGAGAGTTGTAAACACGAGCTTGATAGAAGCCGCACCCTACATTTCTCAATTGTATTTGCCTATGAATGATAGCAAATCATTTGATATCTCTATTCCGTATGAAAAAATTCAAGGGGATAAGAGACAAATGGTTCGGTTTAATAGCACGCCATTAGCTAATGATACACTCAGTTTGGATCAAATTGTAGATTTTATTTTAAGTGAGGATCCCAATACAAAAGTAACATACAATAATGGTCAAAGCGAAAATTTCTTACCAACTCAACATGCTTATATTGATATTGATAAAGCTAGAGCTGTTAAAAGTGGATTGGTAACGGCAGAAGAAGCCGCTATTATGCCAAGTAGAATTAATATTGAATTGCCATCTCAATTGAGCAAAGGTGCGATGTTGCAATTACATTTGATCGCTCACAATATGTATGAAAGACCTGTTTGTTTCGCATTGAATTCAGGCCCATCTGCAGAAATAGGGATTAAACCTTATTTGCAAAATGAAGGTATGATATATAAATTTACTCCAGCGGCTAAAGTTACTATTCCAGGCTTGGATGCCATGAATGTAGAAAAGACCTATCAAATTGTCAAAAATTTTGATTATGGTAAAATTAAAAATGATATTTATATAGATGAAAATACATATAAAAGTTATTCAAATTTTAAGCAAACTATAGCTTCGCTTGCATTGCAATTTGCGGTTCAAGGTAAAAATGATACGGCTAGTAAATTATTGACCGATATGTATAAGAATATACCTGTAACGGCTATTCCTCTTGATAATTCGGATATGTTGGCGTTACAAGCGGCTATTTTTGCAAATGATAAGAAAAATATTGATTTCTTAAAAGAAGGATTATTTAAAAATGCTTCTTCTATTTTGGATTGGTTGACAAATGATAAAAATCTAAAATCTATCACACCTTATCAAGAAGAAGTTAGAAATAATTTTTCAATGTTGAATTCATTGAAAGAAATGCTTGGAAGAACTAACGATCAAGCATTTATTGCTAAAGTAGATAAGAAAATGAAGGAAATTGAAGTGAAATTACAGTCAAGATTCTAGGTTTTTATTAAAATTTAAAAATTATTCAAAGAGAACACTTCGGTGTTCTCTTTTTTGTATAGTATTTTAACACAATGTGGGTTGAATATGATGTGTAATATGCTACTTTTGACCCTGAATAAAAAAACAGAAGAACATGTCGTATAGAATCAAAAGTCATCAGGAATATTTAGACGCTTATAAGAAAAGTAAAGAGACTCCCGAGTTATTTTGGGATGAAATTGCTTCCAATTTTCAATGGAGAAAAAAATGGGATAAAACCTTGGAATGGAACTTTAAAGAGCCTAATATTAAATGGTTCTTGGGTGGTAAATTAAATATTACAGAAAACTGCTTGGATAGACATTTGGAGAAAGATGGCGATAAAGTAGCTCTGATATGGGAGGCTAATGATATAGACGAACCTAGCAAAAAATATACCTATCGTGAATTGTATCATGAAGTATGCAAAATGGCGAATGTGCTCAAAAATATGGGCGTTAAAAAAGGAGTTAGAGTATGTATTTATCTACCTATGATTCCCGAATTATCTTTTGCGGTATTGGCCTGTGCACGAATTGGCGCTATTCATAGCGTGGTATTTGCAGGATTTTCAGCTAGTGCTATTGCCGATAGATTGATTGATGCAGAGGCGGAATTTATTATTACTTCCGATGGAATGAGTCGTGGTCCCAAAGCTATGGCTATCAAAGAAATTGTAGATACCGCTGCCGAAAATATAGAAAATGTAAAGAAGATTTTGGTCGTAAATCGATTGAATATGAAACCAAATATGAAATCGGGAAGGGATTTTTGGTATCATGAATTGGTAAAAGGCGTTTCCAACGAATGCGAAGCAGAAGAAATGGATAGCGAAGATATGTTGTTTATTTTATATACATCGGGCAGTACGGGTAAACCCAAAGGCGTTGTGCATACTTGTGGTGGATATATGGTGTATAGCGCCTATACATTTGCCAATGTATTTCAATATGAATCAGATGAAATTTTCTGGTGTACTGCTGATGTGGGATGGGTTACAGGACATAGTTATATCATTTATGGTCCTTTGGCTAATGGTGCTACAACGTTGATGTTTGAAGGAATACCTACGTATCCCGAAGTGGATAGATTCTGGGCTGTGGTAGATAAGCATAAAGTAAATTCGTTTTATACTGCGCCAACGGCTATTCGAAGTTTAATGGCTTATGGAGCCGAACCTGTAGATAAGCACGATTTGAGTAGTCTGAAAAAATTGGGTAGTGTGGGAGAACCTATCAATGAAGAAGCTTTCCATTGGTTTCAAGAGCATGTAGGAAAAGGCACTTGCCCTTTAGTAGATACGTGGTGGCAAACAGAGACAGGAGGGATATTGATAACTACTTTAGCAGGTGTCAATGAAGCCAAACCTAGCTATGCTGGATATCCAATGCCGGGCGTGCATCCTAGTTTGGTAACTCCAGAAGGATTGCCTATTGAAGGAAATGACGTAGAAGGGTATTTGTGTATTGATTTTCCATGGCCTTCAATTTTAAGAACTACGTATGGCGACCATGAAAGATGTAGAATCAATTATTTTGCTACGTATCAAAATAAATATTTTACGGGCGATGGTGCTTACAGAGATCCCAATGGATTGTATAGAATTATCGGTAGGGTAGATGATGTAATCAATGTTTCGGGGCACCGTTTTGGTACCGCTGAAATTGAAAATGCTATTGATGAAAATGAAGCCGTAATTGAATGTGCGGTAGTAGGTTATCCGCATGACATCAAAGGACAAGGGATTTATGCATATGTAATTCTTGAAAGTCATCATGAAGCATCGGATGAAATCCGTAAATCTATTATTGAAACGGTAGTTA
>JBIILY010000264.1:0-2819 GCA_044338225.1 Chitinophagales bacterium | reverse complement strand
AACCGCAATTTTCATTGCGGTTTTGATAATTAAATTTGAAGGTTTTGATTATTAGTTTTTTCCAAATCCCATTCTAATCCCAAAATGGAAATCCACTTGTTTGGATTCGCTAGCAATAGCCGAGATAATAGAACTAGATCCAAAATATAAAGGACCTACTTTCATACCTGCACCAATCATATTTCCAGCATTTTCAGTAAATGTAAATGGTGTATAAATTTCTATAAATCTAGAAACAATTCTTGGTGTAATAGCGAAATAATTATTTGCCATTAAGTTTCTTGGATTGTCATTGCTAGACGCTCTTTGTTGCATTTGCAATGTAACAAAAAATGGTTTCCAAACATTCACATCCGCATATACATTGATAGCCATTGGAAGTTTCACTTCAATTTCAGTTTCTGTTTTATTTACTTCTTGGATTACACCATTCGCTTTCAATTCGCTTTGTACTTTGTCCAAATCGCTAGAAATATATTTAGAAACATCCACATTATTTGCGGTAACGATGTATTCTTTATTATTTTTTTGATCCAATGTAAACTTTGTAAATCCTATGTCATTCAAAGCTACACCTGCTCTTACGATATATTTACCTGTTTTTACATTCTTGTATTGATATGAGATACCCGCATCTACTCCAAATCCAGATGGACTTCCCATTACATTACCCGCAATATCGCTTATATTTGGGTTGGTATAAGTCATACCCAAAGTACCTGTTCCTGTCAAATACGCTTTTTTGTTAGCAGAATCTACATTAACAGTCATATTTGCTTGATTCAAATATGTATTTGCATAAAAACCAGAGAAAATAGCTTTTACCGTACCACCTATTTTCAAAGAATGTCTATCATTGTTCAATAATGATGTAGCGCCACTTGCTCCTATTTCAAACCAATTCAAAGTAGAAAAAGATTGACTATTGGTATTAATTTTATACCCATTAGCAATATCGTTCACACTCGTATTTAATAATGATTTTCCCAAGTTCAAATCGATGTCGTTCATGGTAAACATAACTCTAGCGCGAGTCATTAAACCAAAGGTTGTTTTTTTATTGACAGCATACGCTACTCCTGGGCCTAATATATCCACACCAATAGCGGCATTGAATGGCTTTCCATCGGTTTTATTGCCAAAAAACAATTCTTTTGGATTGTCAAATTTGCTTGTATTGCTCGAAGATAAGCTTACTAAGCTGTTGTTTACATTCAAATCCATACCAAATAAATGGATATCAACTTTTTGAGGCATTCCAGCCATTTCCGCAGGGTTAATCAATGTAGATAAAATACCTGCTCTTTGTGATGTTTTGATGGCATTGAAACTTCCTTGCGCAAAAGACGCCAAAGACATAGTACCAATACCGAAAATTAGAAAAATTTTTTTCATAAACGTTAAGTTTGTTTGTTTAAATTAAGGGGTAAAAGTAACGTTTTTTTTATTTTCGAATCCAAATTTTTGAATTTTTAAATATTTTTAAAATTTGGGAAGGTTTGTGATTTCCCGAATCAAATAGGGGATTGGCAATCATATCTATGTTATCTTTGATTTGACTATCAATATCTTCAAAATAAATGGGCGTAGGCATATTGCTCAAATTTGCCGATGTAGAAACGATTGGTTTTTTAAATTCGGCAAGCAATGCTTGACAAAATGTATTATCAGGAATCCTAAAAGCAATGAGTCCTTCATCAGATTTTAATATAGAAGGCAGCTGAAAATCAATATCCAATATGACTGTAGTAGGTATATCTTTACATTCATTTTGTATGGTGTTGATATGAAAATTTGTGATTTCCCCATATTCTTTGAGCATTTCTATATCTTTGAATAAAATAATGAAACTTTTATGTAGCGGTCGTTCTTTTATTTGATAAATTTTCTCAATAGCCGCAAGATTTGTAGCATCAGCACCCAAGCCCCAAACTGTATCCGTAGGATAAAGAATAGATTTTCCCGCATACAAGGCTTCTGATAAACTTTTAATTTCCAACGATAAATTCGTCATAATTTAATTGATAATGGTAAAAGAACCCACGCGTTTAATAGCGCCATTTTGAGTACCATTTTGCGCAGCAAATACAAAATAAACTCCCGTTGGCGGACGTTTTCCATTCAAGTCTACTCCATCCCATACGATTCGAGTGCCATTGGTTCGGCCTTGGTAAATCAAATTACCCACATTATCCGTAATTTTAAAAATGGAATTATCGGGCATACCATCCAATGAAATCAATCCATGATAATCTTTTGGAACGGGATTGGGTGTTACGAATAAGTTGCTCGCATTTTCATTATATTCCGCGGTGCTTTGTCCTACATACGAGACCAACCCTATTTCTGTAGAAAAGAAGACTTCTCCCGTTTTTGGATGTACCAGAATATCGTATACCGCCTTGCCCGGAAAAGGACTATTCACTTCTGTAAATTTTAAAAATTCGGAAGAGATTCCTTCATATTTAACACTCAATCCTTCATCTAAATAAAAAATACTTCCTGCCGTTCCTATCCACATTCTATTCCCACCATCTATTGCCATTGCTGTAACTTGTGAATTTAAAAATGCACATTCATACGTAGAATCGCTTGGATTATTTGGATTTTTAATCGTTTGTCCTGGAATATTGAAGCTACAAGGTTCATTGATATTATAATTGCATCCATATATAGCTGCAATTCCTTTATCGGACCCTACCCAAATATTATCATATTTATCCTCTGCTATGCAATATGACGAAGACACATCCAATTTGCAATCGCCCGTATTGATATTTTTTATCAAATACATCACATCATCATTTGGATCGTCTATG
>JBIILY010000263.1:0-2847 GCA_044338225.1 Chitinophagales bacterium | reverse complement strand
AATGTATACAGAGCAAATAGTGATCTTAGAATGGAATCTGTATATAACAAAGCAGAGGCAACAGGTCTATTCAATGGATTTAATCAAGGTGCAGGTAGATTAGCGTCTGCAAGTACTGTAAATCGAAATTTCTCAAATATAGGAGACAAAGTAGGTGGTGTAAATGGTGCAAATGCTCCAGTAGTCTTAATGTCATGCTGGGAAAGTTATTTCTTACAAGCAGAAGCAGCTGCTAAAGGATGGTTGTCTGGATCGGCCACTACTTTGTATGGAAATGGTATTAAAGCATCATTTGCTTATCATGATTTAGCTGCTACAGATGCTACTGCAGTAATTGCAGCATATCCTTTGTCTGGAAGTACTGATTATATGGCTGGCACCATTGTTTTCCAAAAATGGGTTGCAATGAATGGTGTTCAAAATTTTGAAGCATATACAGAGTTGAGAAGATATAATTATGCATTGCCAAATGTTACATTTCCAGTTTCTGCGGTAAGTGTTTATGGTGCAGGTGTATATCCATTTAGATTTCCTATTCCAAACTCAGAAGTTTCTACGAATTCTAATGTGCCAATTACAAAACAAATTTTTGAAAAAATGTGGTTTACTAAATAAAATTATAAATTATGAAAAAAATATTAAATATTTCAATTATTCTATGTTTAGTTTCCCTATTCATAGGTTGTACAAAAGATAATCTATATCCATCAAGTGTTGTAATTGAGTCTTCACCTTCCATCGTTTTAAATGGGAATGAGGTAATGGTTCTTTCAGCGGGTCAAACATTTGTAGATCCAGGTGCCATGGTAAGTCCAGGGTATGATGATAAAGGAAATTTATTGTCCGATACGTCTACTTTAACCTATTCTATCAAAGCATCAGAAGCTAAGATTGGAACGGCAGAAGGTATCTATTTTGTAAAGTATACTTATAGAAATTATAATGGTTTTGAAGCAACGGCAAAACGTAAAGTTGTGGTTGTAAATAAAGCATATACTTCTAACTATGCAGGACAATGGAAAAGAACAAACAATGTTGTTAATACATGGAAAAATCTTGGAAATGGTGTTCACGAAATTTCAGATCCAGGAGGAGTAGGCGCAGAGCCTCACAAGTCTGACAAAATGTATATTATTATTAAAGATGATAATACCGTGATTTGTCCAGAACAAGAAGTTCCTTCTACCCATGTAACAATTAGTGGTCTTACAAATGTTTCATTTACACCCACACAAGTTAAATATACTATTATTGCAAATGGTGCATATGGTGCAGCCGTAAGAACATTTAATAAACAATAGGTATTTAAACTAAAAACAATTTACAAGCGAAACATTCGAAAGGATGTTTCGCTTTTTTATTTAACATAGAATCAATTTAATTAGCGTATATTTGCGAACCGAAATTCGATACGAAATTATATGCAACCTGAGTCGGAAAAACAATTTTTTTCTAATAACTTGCCTGAAAATCAAGCGAATAATTTTCTTAAAAATTTTTTATTAATAGCCATTGGGATGTTATTAGCTTATTTTTTTTTGAATAATAAGCCCAAAATTGTAAACCAATCTACCAAATTTGATGAATTACTCGATATAATAGAGCGAAATTATGTAGATACGTTAGATTTTTCTAAGATTGAAAATAAAGCGGTTGCTAATCTTTTAGCTACATTAGATCCTCATTCTATCTATATTCCAAAAGAAGATTTGATTCAGTCCAATGAACCTTTAGAAGGCAATTTTGAAGGTATAGGTATTGAATTTTTTATAAGTAATGATACCTTGATTGTGGTGGCTCCTATATCGGGAGGGCCTTCTGAACTTGCAGGAATTAAATCGGGCGATAAAATTATTCAAATTAATGATACCATCGTAGCTGGAAAGAAAATCAGCAATGCTGATGTATTTAAAAAATTGAGAGGAAAAAAAGGAACTCTAGTAAAATTAGGCGTATTGAAGTCTAATTCTAGCAAAATCACTCAAGTTGAAATTAAACGCAATACCATACAAGTCAATAGTGTAGAGAAAGGCATTTTGATAAGTGACAAAACGGGGTATATCAAGATAAACTCATTTGGGGAGAAGACCTATAATGAATTTAGAACCGAGCTAGCAAAGCTCGTTGGGAATAAAAAAATTGATAAATTGGTGATAGATTTGCGTCAAAACACAGGCGGATATTTGGAAACGGCAGTCTCAATTTTGGATGAATTGATAGATCAAAATAAATTGCTTGTATACACCAAAGGAAGAAATTATAATACCGAGAAATATATTACCAAAACCAAAGGCCTTTTTGAAACAGGGAAAATAGCTATTTTAATAGATGAAGGATCTGCTAGTGCTTCTGAAATTATGGCTGGAGCTATACAGGATTTGGACAGAGGCGTAGTAATTGGTAGAAGAAGTTTTGGTAAAGGATTGGTTCAAAGTCAAATATCATTGAGCGATGGAAGTGCGGTGAGACTTACAGTTGCCAAATATTATACCGCATCGGGCAGAAATATCCAAAAGCCATACAAAAATAACCTTGAATATGAAGAGGAAATCTTAAAACGATATGAAAAAGGCGAGTTTTTTGATGATAAAAATATAAAAAGTGAAGATACCGCTATTTTTTATACACTTTCTGGAAGAAAAGTAAAAGGCGGTGGCGGCATTTATCCCGATTATTTTGTATCATTGGATACCAATTTTGATATTCATAATTACTCTATTTTTCGTAGCATGATCCCCGATTTTATTTATTCAAATCATAGCCAATATTTGGACTTGTACAAAAATTATAAATCTTTTGAAGATTTTGATAATAAATATCAAGTGGATGCAGCTACAATGAATTCTT
>JBIILY010000013.1:0-10637 GCA_044338225.1 Chitinophagales bacterium | reverse complement strand
TTTTTCTCAAAGAATTTCCAAAGGCTATCTTGGCGAATTGGAGCCGTTAGGCGAATATCTTCTTTGGTTACAGGGTGCAAAAACACCACATATCTTGAATGCAAATCGATACTATTATCTTCATTATTTCGTTTGGCACCATATTTTACATCGCCTTTGAGTGGAAATCCCATGTGGGAAAATTGGGCGCGAATTTGATGATGTCTTCCCGTCAAAAGCTCCACTTCTACCATTTGATAGCGTTCGCTTTTAGAAATAATTTTGTATCGAAGTTCGGCTTTTTTATACTCTTCATTAGGTTTTTCGGTCACAAAAGATTTGTTTTGTTTTTCGCTCCTTTTGAGATAATGTGTCCAATGTCCTTTTTCGATTAACTTCCCTATAGGAATGACTGCCCAGTAGGTTTTCTTAATTTTTTTATCTTGAAACATTTGATTGACACGCACCAAAGCTTTGCTGGATTTACAAAATATCACGATGCCGCTCGTAGGACGATCAATTCTATGCGGAATGCCTAAATATACATTGCCTTCCTTGTTTTCTTTAAGTTTGATATACTTTTTTGCTAAATCTTCAAGGGTTTCTTCATTGCCTTCTTTGTCTTTTTGGACAAGCATTCCTGCAGATTTATTCAAAATCAATAAATGATTGTCTTCAAAAAGTATAATGTCAGAAAATTTCAATCGTTAGAGATTTAGAATAAAAAAATAAAACAGAAAAAAGCAATAAACAATTATTTATACATTTGTGCACGAAGCTCTTGTACATTGGCATCTTCCAAGTACTCATCGTAGGTCATCATTTTATCGATAACACCTTTAGGCGTAATTTCTACAATTCTATTGGCTATCGTTTGTGTAAATTGGTGATCCTGAGAGGTGAAAATTACCGTTCCTTTGAAGTCAATCAAACTCTCGTTGAGTGCTGTAATACTCTCCAAATCCAAGTGACCTGTAGGCTCTTCCATCAACAACACATTGGCACTCGCCATCATCATACGGCTAAGCATACAACGTACTTTTTCGCCTCCAGAGAGTACACTCGATTTTTTGAAAACATCTTCGCCACTAAACAACATTTTCCCAAGAAAACCTCTTATATAATTTTCATCGGTATCGGTGCTGTATTGACGCAACCAGTCTACCAAATTCAATGTATCAGTAAAATATTTATCGTTATTGGACGGCAAATAGGCAGGCTTAATCGTCTGTCCCCATTTGAACTCGCCTTTTTCTGGCGTTCGCTCACCGGCTAATATTTCATACAAATGTTTTACCGCCAAACTATCATCCGAAATCAAAGCAATTTTATCGCCTTTATTTACTTGAAATTCAACATTGGAGAACAACAATTTCTCTTCGCTCGAAGATTGCAATTTCACCATTTCTATCACTTGATTTCCAGCCTCACGTTCTTGTTGGAATATAATACCCGGATATCGTCTGCTACTCGGTTGAATTTCTTCTATATTCAATTTTTCCAAAGCCTTCTTACGAGAAGTAGCTTGTTTTGATTTAGAAGCATTGGCAGAGAATCGACGAATAAAATCCAACAATTCTTCTTTTTTCTGCTCTGCTTTTTTGTTTTTATCGGCACGCTGTCTAGATGCTAATTGACTGGCTTGATACCAGAATGAATAGTTTCCTGTAAAAATAGAAATTTTCTTAAAATCGATATCACATACGTGCGTACAAACCATATCCAAAAAGTGACGGTCGTGAGATACTACAATAACTGTATTTTCAAAATCTGCCAAGAAATTCTCTAGCCAAGAAATGGTTTTTACATCCAAATCATTGGTAGGCTCATCCATAATCAATATGTCGGGATTGCCAAACAAAGCCTGTGCCAAAAGCACTCTCACTTTTTGATTCGCTTCCAATTCGCTCATTTGTATATGATGCCAATCTTCTTTTACCCCCAAGTTGCTCAAAAGCTCAGCCGCATTACTTTCTGCCATCCAGCCGTCCATTTCCGCAAATTCGCCTTCCAATTCAGCTGCTTTAAGGCCATCTTCATCCGAAAAATCCTCTTTGGCATACAAGGCATCTTTGTCGAGCATAATTTTCCAAAGCACTTGATTTCCCATCATTACGGTATTCAATACGGTAAAATTGTCAAATGCAGCATGATTTTGTTTCAATACAGATAATCGCTCGCCGGGTGTAATTTCAATTTTGCCTTTTGTGGGGTCAATTTCTCCACTTAAAATTTTGACAAAAGTAGATTTACCCGCACCATTAGCGCCAATCACACCATAGCAGTTACCTTTTGAAAATGTGAGATTTACATCATCAAAAAGCACTCTTTTATCAAATTGCAAATTTAAGTTTGAAACAGAAATCATATTAAAATATATTTATTTTTTGGGAGCGCAAAGGTACAAAAAAATGGACAATACGTATTGAATTTTACAAATTGATTTAAAATTCATAAAAATGCTCATGAATTGAGCTTCTTAAAATGAGATTAGGAAAGGATACAAAATAAAATAAACGACAACTTTTAAGACTTTATTTCATAGTGCAACTTATTTATTTTTAATGTTTTATAATTTAATTTTTTCGCTACTTTTTTGTACAATTCCATCATTCCAAAATCAGTTATGAATTTGATAAACTTTTTTAACATATTTTAAACTAAATCATCATGAACTCACAAGCAACTACCAATCAACGGATTGGATTTTTAAATTTGCTCTTTCGTGCTCGAAACAAAGCATACGGAGCATATCATCTTCGGGTGATCTATCCCCAACACATCAAAAGAACTTTGTTTTTTCTCATTTTGGGAACGATTGCCTTAATTTCAGGCTTTCAAATAGCGCAGTATTACGCACCAAAAGTGGATTATACACCAGCACCCATGAGCGATATTCCATTAGATTTGGGTAATGACATCTTAAATCCACCCCCCAAAGAAGAACCTGCGCCAGATAAGCCAGCCCCAAAAACAGATCCTATTGCTCCCAGCCCAGATATAAATCAAGCTAGTATTTCGAATGTAGTTCCTTTAGTAGTGGACCATGCGGTTGCAAGTGATATGAATGATATGCAAGCACTTTTGGATTCGGACAAAGCCATAGGAACTGTGAACAAAGAGGGTACGTCTCCTTCTGGAATTTCATTAAATACATCTGGAAATATAGGTTCTGGAACGGGTAGCTCCGAGGAAGGATTCACCGTTTCACCTGAAATTATGCCTGAATTTATAGGTGGAGAGGATGCTTTGATTCGGTTTTTGAACAAAAAAATAATATATCCAAAATATGAAATAGAACAAGGAAAAGAAGGAACGGTAATTGTAGAATTTTTGGTAGATAAAGATGGAAGTATTAATGATGCAAAAATCATCAAAGGAGTAACAGCAGGTATGAATCAAGAGGCCTTGCGAGTTGTAAAAATGATGCCAAGATGGAAACCAGGTATCCAAGGGGGTGAACCTGTAAAAGTCCTTTTTAATGTGCCGATTACATTTGAACTTAATTAAATAAAAATCCTTTCAAACCCTAATTTCTCCAGGGCATTCAATTTGCGCTGGAGAAATTTTTGTAGTTTAGATTCATTTTCAAATGCTTGGATTTCTTTTTTGGCTTTTTTGTCTATAACTCCTTTTTTTATAGTTAATTGTAATCCTTCAATGGTATATTCTTCAAATTTTGATTGGGATTCTAAGATATAAAAATAACGTAAATCGTTATCAGGAATTGTAGTTGGAATTTTGCTTAATTTTTGCAAATACAATTGTAAACTTTCGGTATGTTCAAATTCCCTTTTTCCTTCTATGGCTTCCAAAATATAGGATTTGCAATAATCTCTATTTGTTTTCCAGTCTTTTGAAAATACAAAAATAGTGCGCCAGCCTTTAGATTGGAGCAAATGGGGCTTGAAAAAATAACTATCCCAAGCACTTGAAGATTCATAATAAGATAAATCATCTATCCAAATGCACGCTTTGAAATGATGCTGATGATCCCGAATAGCAATAGGGATTTTAAACTCCGAAAATCCTACATTTTCAATCACATCATAGCCATTTTTTCTCAAAAATTCACTTATTTCATTTGCAATAGGATTCTGTACTTCAAGCAAAGAAGCACTTCGTTTTTGTGCATTATTTTTAGCAAAATCCAAAAACTGGCTTAATAATTGTATTCCCTTATTGCTAGAAAAAGAAAGATGCTCCGAAGTAATGGAAGCCACCATTTCTATACGTTTTCGTGCACGTGAAAACAATACATTCAATCGTTTTTCGCCGCCTTTTCTATTGATAGGCCCCAAATGCAACTTTACTTTGCCCTGAGGTGTAGGCCCAAAACAAGTGCTAATCACTATACAATCTCGTTCTTCGCCTTGTATATTTTCCAAATTTTTGATTAATAACGGTTCATCTTTTGAAGATAATGCTTTATTATATAGCATTGAAAATTGTATATCTTTTTTGGCTTTTTCTTCAATTGTTTTTTCAATCAGCATCTGCTGTTCTTGGCTAAGCGCAATAATAGCAATGGATTCTTTGGGGTTTGAAATCAAATGTTTTTCAAGTAATTCAGCTATAAAATGCGCCTCAATCTTATTTTGTCTATTTTCATAAATGCCATTAGGTAAATAATGAAGCTGAATGGGTTGTGAATTTGAAATTTGATTTTCGGGGGTGGTGATGAGTTTATTTTGATAAAAATGTTCGTTTGAAAAATGAATCAAAGCCTCATAATGACTGCGATAATGCCAATGCAACATCTGAAAAGGAAGGTGCGCAAGTCCCCATTCCAATAAATTATTAGGCATATCCAACATATCAGTAACCTGAGATTGAAAATAAGGACTAGGAGGCATTTGCATTTCGTCGCCCACTATCAATATTTGCGCACCTCTATAGCACGCCAGCATAGCTTCTTCGGGTTTTATTTGACTCGCCTCATCAAAAATTACCACATCAAAAAGCGCTTGTTCAAGAGGCAAACATTCAGACACGCTACTAGGATTCATTAGCCATATCGGTTTCATTTTCTGAATGATACGCCCTGCACTGGACTCCAAAAGTTCTCGAATGGGTTTTTGTCTAATCTTTTTCTTCATTTCTTTTTCTAAAAGTGTCCACCCTTCTTTTATCTCTATTTGCGCATTCCATTTTTCAGGATCTAAAGGCGATAATTTAAACTCATTTTGACGTATAAGTTCTTGAATTTCATTTAAATGCAATTCTTCGACATAGCTGTTATTGATCGATAAATATTCTTGATAAATGATTTGAAGTCTATTGATTAAATTCATTTGTTTTTCGCCATCCCAATTTTTCAAATCAAGATGATAAGCCATAAATCGCTCCAAATGATTATTAGCTATCGCAGACGACATTTCATCTAAATCAAAAGGCCATTTATCTATTAATTTTTGAATAGTATATGGCGCTTGCAATAATTCATAAATCACAGGATACAATTTACGCAAACTAGACTCATTTTCAGTCAATTGACTCATAAAAACAGAGAACTCATTTAACGACAATTCGTCAAAATTCTTAAACGTATTGATTAAAAGAAATTGTAAATCTTGAAAATCATTTTTCAATGTTAAAATTTCATCGATTTCTGTTTGTTTTAGTTTATGATGTAACAAAAAATCTAATGCTATACTTTGTTCTTTTTCGTTGAATTTATCTATGATTTCTATCAATAAATCAAAACTTCCAAAAGGGTATTTTTGTTCAAATTGCAACAATTTTTGATCAAACAATTCCTTGGCGATCCATTCTTTTTCTAGATTTTTTAAAATCAAAACTGGATACTCTTTTTCGTTTTCTTTAGTAAAAATATAGGATTTCTGCAACCGCTTAAGAATTTGATTATAAGCAGGATGGATGGATTTTAAAAAACTATGCTGCCATTTTTCTATCGTTGAAATTGCGTCTTGACACTCTTTTTTTGACCATTTTTGTGTCCAATGTTGTGTAAGTTTTTGTTTTGAAAGATAACTTTTTTGTAATTTTTGAATTTGTAAATATTGTTTTTTTATGGTAGTATACTTCTTGTTTTCAGGATTGAAAAGTGCTATTTTATTTTGAAAATAATAAGGCAAAAGCATTTCAAAATCAATAAAAAAAGTACTAAATTCGTCGATATTCGTTATGAAAGATAATCTAGAAGATCTTTGTATAAAATCCTCTTTTTTCAAAAGATTTTCAGATGAAAAAAAAGGAAAATCAGGCGAATTGAAATTGCCATAGGTAATCCATTTTTTTATAAAATCAGGCGAAACGTTGGATTTATTAAGCAATTGAAAATTTTCTTTATATGTTTCCCAATCCAATAAAGAAGGCGTTAAGGAAAGGGAATTTGATTTGGAAAAATGTTCGATATTTTTCAAAAAACTAAAAAAAGTAAGTTCGGGTTCAACCTCCTCTTTGTGCGCATTAAAAATTTGATTTATTTTTGTAATCTCAGTTTCTAAATGCTTACAAATTTCAATCCTAGCTTGCGCTTTTAAATCAAAAAAAGAATGGCGTTCCGATGCTTTATAATACGTTTTTTTCAGGCTTTCGTGTATCATTTTTTTGTCTTCTTTGGCATCGTGAATTAGCCAACAAAGCGAACTCAATTTATTAGATTTCAAACGATTGTAAATCACTTGCCCCGCTTGTTTTTTCTCCGATACAAAAAGTACTTTTTTACCTTGCGCTACTAGCGTAGTCATAATATTGGCAATGGTTTGTGATTTTCCCGTTCCGGGTGGCCCTTTTATGACCAAAGAATTTCCATTAATGACATGTTCCAGCGCATCTAATTGACTGTTATCAAAAGGAAGAATAGGATATATGGAGTTTTTGTCCAACGTAGCCTCTTGAGTATCTTGTTGTTTAAAAATAGAGATGGTTTGATTGGATTGGATTAAGGTTTCATAATCCTCTACCATCCAAATATTTCGATAGTTGAAATTGCCCAAATACGAAGTCATAAATAAATCAAAATCATTTATTTGAATCGTATTTTCAAACCATTTTTGGATTTCGCAGAAAATTTGAGCATTTGATTTATTTTCAACAGAAATAGACTCAGGTATTTGTAAATTCAATTTATTTTTAAGAAAAAAACGCAATACAGGATTTATATGCCACGTAGTGCTAGAAAATTGAAAATCAATATTTTTTGAAATTTGGTTCAACGTAAAAGAAATTGGCACTAAAAAAAGAGGCGCAAGAATCGTATTGTTTTCTTTTTTATCTTTTGAATCAAAAGAAATAAACCCAAAAGCCATCTTCAAGGAATGATACCCATATTCTTGTACGATTTTTTGTTCTTCGCGCATTAACTGAACACACTGGGCAAAAAGGATTGATTGAAAATCATCTAATTCAGATTTTAGGCTGATTTTTAAGGATTCTTGCCAAGTAAAATCTTGTTCTTTTGGGATAAAATCAGTAACATTTACATATTTTGCCAAAGGTTTGAAAAAAAGCAAGCGATTTCGCCTACTAAAATCGAATAGTTTTTCTTTAAAATATGTAAGATGTGATTGATTTATTGGAATCAAAATATAAATATTGATTTTTTTGTAAAAATAAGAAAATCTATTTTAATTATCCGTTTATAGATAAATCGCAAACATTTTTGTTCAGTTTGTGTTTTTGGTGACTTCTTCTTGTCTTTTGTGTATAGCTATTCCACAAAGTTTCACAAAGAAGGCACAAAGTTTCTCAAAGTATTTTCCTAATTAAAACACCTTTGCTTTTCATTTAGCAATTTTAAAGATTCTTCTGCTGAAATATATGTTTCCTCATTTTCTTGAAGTCGATTATCTAATTCAGACTTCATTTCATCGGTCAAATCATATTCAAAACTATCCTCTTGCACAATTATAGTAATTGGTCTGGTCTTAAAAACAGCTTTGATTGCTTCCAAAATATCCGTATTTATTTCTTGTGCTGAATTTAAATGATACGTTGTATACATAATGAAAATAATACTTTTTTAATTTAAGCAAAAGTAAGAAAAATTTAATAAAATTAAAATTTTTATCTTCAAAAAATGTCCCCCCCTATTCATTGTAAAAATGAATTTTAGTATTTGCATTGATTTATAAATATGCATTTTGATAGCCCCGATAGAAGCGAATATCCTCTGTAGCGAAGCGGAAGAGATAGTAGCGTATAGCTCCGATTCTCGGAATTTGCAACGGGAAATAGCTCCAAATTTTATGACTCAATTTCTGTAAAGCCGGCATTTTCAAGAAGAGATAGTAGCGAATAGCTCCGCTAAACGGGATTTGCAACGAGAAAAAGCATCAAAAAATATGACTTAAAAATGTGTATTTCGATTTTTTTACTGCATCCATTTTATATTTTTAGCTCACATTCTCAATATTATTTGTAATTTTGGGGCTTACTAATTTTCAAATAAATCATGAGTAATCTTTCTTATTTAGGACTAAATAACCCCTCAAAATTGCATTGGAATTTAAGCGCTGAAGAGTTGTCAAAAATTACAGTGGACACCAATCAAGGAACAACAAACGATACAGGAGCGCTGGTAGTAATGACTGGTGAATTTACAGGTCGTTCGCCAAAAGATAAATTTATAGTAAAAGACGCTATCACTGAGAATCATGTAGACTGGGCAAACGCCAACTTTAATATTCCTTTTGATGCCGATAAATTTGACAAATTATACGACAAAGTTATCAATTATTTGGAAGGAAAAGAGGTTTATAGCCGCGATTGTATTGCTTGTGCTGCAGAAGAACATAAATTGAATGTACGTGTAGTTACGGAATTGCCTTGGAGTAATTTGTTTGCCTATAATATGTTTATACGTCCTACGGCGGACGAAACACAAGATTTTAATCCAACATGGCACGTAGTTTGTGCGCCAGGTTTCAAGGCTGATCCTGCTGTAGATGGAACACGTCAACACAACTTTGCGATTTTGAATTTCACTAAAAAAATAGCTTTGATAGGTGGAACAGGTTATACAGGAGAGATTAAAAAAGGTATTTTCACGGTATTGAACTTTGAATTGCCTGTAAATAAAAGAATATTCCCAATGCACTGCTCTGCTAATATAGGCGAAGGCGGCGACACGGCACTTTTCTTTGGACTTTCGGGTACAGGAAAAACCACGTTGTCTGCCGATCCAAACAGAGGTTTGATAGGTGATGACGAACACGGATGGACCGATACAGGTGTTTTCAACTTTGAAGGTGGATGCTATGCAAAATGTATTGATTTGACCGAAGAAAAAGAACCCGATATTTATAGAGCCATTAAACCAGGTGCTATTTTGGAGAATATCGCTTTTGTAGAAGGAACGAACAAAGTGGATTTCACTAGTGCTAAAATTACAGAAAACACACGTGTTTCCTACCCTATTGATTATATTTCTAACGCAGTAGAACCTTCTGTAGGTGGAATTCCAAAAAATGTATTTTTCTTGGCGTATGATGCGTATGGTGTATTGCCTCCAATCTCAAAATTATCTATGGAGCAAGCGATGTACTATTTTATGAGCGGATTTACAGCGAAAGTAGCTGGAACTGAAGCAGGAGTAACAGAGCCTCAATTGACTTTTTCAGCTTGTTTTGGAGCGCCATTTTTGCCTTTGCATCCTAGCAAATATGCCGAATTATTGGGTAAAAAATTACAAGATAGCGGTGCAAATGTATGGATGATAAACACTGGAATGACTGGTGGCGTATACGGTGTAGGAAGTAGAATGAAATTGCCATATACTCGTACGATGATTACAGAAGCGTTGAATGGTGGATTGAATCAAGTAGGATTTTACCAACACCCAATTTTTGGAATCGAGATTCCAAAAACTTGTAATGGTGTTCCTTCTGAAATATTAGATCCTAGAGAAGCGTGGGCAGATAAAAATGCGTATGATGCTAAAGCACTTGAATTGGCAGCGGCTTTCAACAAAAATTTCCAAAAATTTGCGGCCGAAACATCTCAAGAAATCTTGAACGCTGCACCTAAAATGACTTTGGGAAATAACTAAGAAATAAAAAAATCATTTTATAAGTAAGCCTCTCTTTTGAGAGGCTTTTTTTTGTGATTAAAACAAAATTTATAATTCTAATACTATTTTCCTATTTTCAATCCCATCAAAATAATAGAAACTTCCTTGGTCATTAAAGATATTTTTCACGGCAGAAATATCGACCTCTGTTTTTATCGTTTTGAACTGATAGGTTTCATAGTCAAACTGAAATAGCTGCTTATCTTTTATCAATAAAACATACGATTGCACAACAAATACTTTGGAAATAGATGCGGCAGGAATTGACTCCAACAAATTGCCATAAGAATCTAATACAAAAAGTCCAAAAGTAGTATCTAACACAATCATTTTGCTCTTCAAATCAAAAAATTGAGTAGGAAAATAGGCCTTGTTTTTATAAAAAAATGGATTATCAGTCTGAAATTTAACGTCGTTGTTTTCATTAATTTTTAAAAGCCTATTGCTAACTCTATCAAATACCCATATCAATCCATCGCTCGAATACGTGACAAAAAGAGATTCAAAAAGTCCAATTTTGTCCAATTGAGTATGTGTAACGATTCCAAATCGATTATTCAAAACCAAAAAACTATTAGACTCTTTGAAATAAGCAAGTTTTTTTAACGGAAAACGGGTATCT
>JBIILY010000262.1:0-2868 GCA_044338225.1 Chitinophagales bacterium | reverse complement strand
CACAAATTGAAAAATTCAACACCTCTTTTTATCCATCGGGTACTGTTTTGATAGGAAGTAATATGCTTGCAACTCAACTAAACGACCCTGTTTTTTCAGCACCTTCACGAATTACAAAAATTGATTTGGCTGCAAAAAACCTGGAAACTATAGCTAATGGCACATACAGCCCACTTATGAGTTTTTATAATGGCGAATTATACTTTTTTGCTGATAATGCTGTTAAGAAAATGACGGCTTCGGGTACAGTTACAAAACTTTTTGATGTTTCAGGAATCACATCACCTTATGCCCTCAATGTGATTAAAAGTTCAGGAAAAATAGCTATCTGCGATGCTACCGACTATAGTTCTAGTGGAAAAATAGTTATATACAATACCAATGGTTCTATATATAAAACATTAAATACAGGAATTGCGCCTAATGGAATATTGGAGAATTAAAATATCTCCTTAGCTATTCTAAGTGATTCTTCAAAAGCTTTTAGATTGAAGTCGGGTTGAAATTGTTTTCTAAAGAAATTGACAAAATACTCTGTAGCCAAATTGCCTACTAGAGTATCGCCGCTCATAGGACAACCTCCCAATCCACCAATTGCAACGTCAAATCGTCTACAACCGCTTTTGTATGCCGCACGTACTTTGGGAAGCCAATTATAAGAAGCACTATGTAAGTGTGCACCAAATTCAAGATAAGGATACGACGTATTCAATTCCTGAAATACCGAACCAATGATTTCGGGGCTTGCGAGTCCTACCGTATCAGATATTGAAAAGGTTTCTACACCCAAATCTGCAATTTTTGCTACCCACTCCCCTATCAATTTTTCATCAAAAAAATCGCCATAAGGATTGCCAAATCCCATAGAAATATAAACCGTCAATTTTTTACCACTAGCAGAGGTTATGGACTGAATTTCTTTTACACGTTCAAAGCTTTCGGCTATTGAGGAATTAGCATTTCGTTTCTGAAACGTTTCGGAAATACTAAATGGAAATCCCATGTGGGTGATAATATCATAAGAAGACGCATCAATGGCACCTCTGGCATTGACTACTATGGCCAATAATTCTGATTTTGACTTAGAAATATCAAGAGCCTTTACTACTTCATGCGTATCGGCCATCTGAGGAATCAAACGGGGAGAAACAAAACTACCAAAATCAATAATATCAAAACCTACATTGAGCAAAGATTGAATATACTCAATTTTTTTTTCGGTAGGTATAAGCTTATGAATGCCTTGCATGGCATCTCTAGGACATTCTACAAATTTAATCATAAGAATTGAATTAGAAGATTGATAAATGTATCGAGCCCATCAATGGGAATCATTCAATTATTTTGTAGCCGTAGCCTGAGCACCTGCTCCGTATATTTGAGCCATTTGAGCTTCTTGACTATTAGGAAAATCGCTTTCGATTTTATCAAACATTTCTTTTGCTTTTTCGCTATTTTTTTGTGCCATAAAAGCTTTACCTGCCATCAAAATTAATTTGGGTGCCAATGCTGGATTAATTGTTGCATTTGCTGCTTTTTCATAATATTCCAAAGCTTCAGTCATATTTTTCTTTTCAGCATAAGCACTTCCAAGGCTACTGTATGCAATGGCTTGCATTTCTGTAACATCGGTAGAATATCCTTTCAAATCTTCAATAGCTTTGTCATATTGTCCCAAATTCAATTTACAAAGACCCGCATATAATTTTGCAATTTTCTTTGCATTGGTAAAACTATAATTATCTTTGATATAATCAAATCCTTTGTTTTTTCCTTCTCCTTTCAAAGCCAATTCAAAATTGCCTTGATCGAATTGAAATTGAGCCATATACATATCTGCTTGTGCAGCCTCTTCTTGTTCTGGCAAATAAATAGCAATAGCATAATATGCCAAACCAATAATAGCTACTATCGTACCCAAAGCAATTAGAATAGGTTTTTGTTTTTCGTTATACAATTTTATAATTTTGTCTACTGTTGAATTCTGATTCATTCTATTTTATTTTTTAGTTATTTTTTTTAATTTTTACAATATTACGATTTATTAATTATAAGGCTCCGTCATAAATGGATAGTCTTGTTGTACATAAATATCTTTGTACAATTCACTATCATCTGGCAAAGGTGAATTTTCAGAAAATTCAACAGCCTCATCTACAATTGATTTTACTTTATCATTAATAGCATCAATTTGTTTTTGCGTAGCATACTTATTTTTAAGAATAGTAGCCAATGTCGTTTCAATAGGGTCAATACTTAAATATTCCGCTACTTCTTCTTTAGTTCTATATTTTTGAGGGTCACTCATTGAGTGTCCTTTGTATCGATAAGTCTCAATATTCAAATATGTAGGGCCGTCGCCTCTTCTAGCTCTTGCAGCAGCTTCTTCCAACGCAAAATGTACATCTTCTGGCTTCATACCATTCACCGTAAAGCTAGGCATTTCATAAGACAAACCTATTTTAGACAAATCCGCTACATTAGACGTTCTTTCCACAGATGTTCCCATGGCATATCCATTGTTTTCACAAATAAAAATCACAGGTAATTTCCACAACATAGCTAAATTGAATGTTTCATGCAAAATACCTTGACGTGCAGCACCATCACCAAACATAGAAACGGTTACACGATCATTACCATTATATTTGTCGGCAAAAGCAATACCGCCACCTAATCCAATTTGACCTCCTACAATACCATGTCCACCAAAAAAACGATGTTCTTTTGAGAAATAATGCATACTACCGCCTTTACCTTTGGTGCTCCCTGTAGCTTTGCCATACAATTCAGCCATAGCTGCATTGGGAGAAATCCCTTTCATAATAGCCAATCCATGATCTCTATATGCTGTAATCAAGTTATCAT
>JBIILY010000261.1:0-2872 GCA_044338225.1 Chitinophagales bacterium | reverse complement strand
GTCTGATGATATTTTGTGTAGTGATTTCCGATAGCTCCAATTCTAATAGAGGATAAGCATCCATTAGCGGAAAAAGAATTTTGGGCAGTAAAGAATTGGCAATGGTAGGTATTATTCCCATGCGGAGTTTTCCCTCCACTTTATGATCTTTCGATCGGGCCAAAGCGACAATTTCTTTTGAATGAAACAAGGCTTTTTTAGCTTCATCTATGATTTCTTTACCTAATTCAGTTGTCATGATGGGGTTCATTTTTCGATCAAAAATGACTACATTTAATTCTTCTTCAAGCTTCTTGATCATCATACTGAGCGTAGCTTGAGTAATATTGCAATGCGCAGCCGCTTTGCTAAAATGCTTGAATTGATCTACTGCTATAATATATTCTAATTGTTGTATGTTCATTGGTAAAAACTATTGATTTGATTGCAAATATAGTGAAAAACTATAGTAATAGCGTGGAATTGAATGATATTCTTTGATGTTTGATTAATAATTTTAAAAAATAAAAAAAACATTTTTATTTAAAAAAATACTTGTATATTTGCACTCCAAAATTTAAGGAAAGCGGGCGTGGTGAAATTGGTAGACACGCTAGACTTAGGATCTAGTGCTTCGCGGTATGGGGGTTCGAGTCCCTCCGCCCGCACCAACTTGATGAATGAACGCAGATGGAAATAGTCAATAAATTCATCTGCGTTTTTTTTATTTAAAACAAAAATGTAAAATAATAATTAAAAACAATATGCAAATTACTAAAGAATCAAAAGCACTATTAAACGATGTTGTAAAAGTTCATATTCAAAAAGATGACTATTTGCCTGGATTTGAAAATAAAGTAAAAAAATATTCAAAAACAGTTGATGTAAAAGGTTTTAGAAAAGGAATGGTTCCTGTTGGAATGGTTAAAAAAATGTATGGTGATGGTATTTTGGCCGAAGAAATCAATGCATTAATTGATAAAAGTTTGGATAATTTTATCAAAGATAATAATATTAAAATGCTGGGGCGTCCAATTCCTTCTGAAAGTCAGGAGCAAATTGATTTGAAATGGCAAGAAAATAAAGATTATACATTCGAATTTGAAATTGGTTATCAACCAGAAATTACATTGGATTTTGGAAAACATGTTTTCAAAAAATATGAATTGAAATTTGATGCGACAATCGTTGAAAAAGAAATGGAAAATGTAACTAAATATTTCCAAAAACTTGAAGATACAACTGAGCCTGTCAAACCTAATGATACATTATATTTCACGTTGACCGATGGCAAAGAATTCACTACGGATTCTTTTTGTAGTACAAATGACTTGACAGATGCTGGAAATGCTGCGTTTATAGGTAAAAAAGTTGGAGACAAAGTAGATGGAAAAGCATTTGATTTAATCAATAATGAAAAATTAGATGTAAAGAAATTTATTTTTAGTCTAAAAGCAGAAGATGCATTGGATGCGGCATTGGAAAATGAAAGTTTGACTTTTGAAATTACCAATGTAAAAACAACTGTAGTTCCAAAAGAATTAACTGCGGATCAAATTAAATTGATTACAAAAGATGAGAATAAAACGACTTTGGAAGAATTGAAATTGTTCTTGGGTGATGAAATTAAATCGCAGTATGTTAATATTTCAAAAAATTATTTATATACCGATATTTATAAATATATCATTGAAGACTACAAAATGGACTTACCAATGGAGTTTATGAAAAAATGGTTGGTAATCGAAAAAGAAAATAATTTAACACCTGAATCCGTTGAAAAAGAAATGTCAAATATTGAGAAACAAGTGAAATGGGACGTAGTTTCCAATCAATTTGCTACTCAAAATGAGATTAAAGTTGAATTTGAAGAAATTAAAAACGAATTTGCAAATCGCTATTATAGTTATTTTGCGCAGTCTGGTTATACTCCAGATCCAGCTCAAATTGAAGGTTTTGTAAAAGAATCTATGAAAGATCAAAAACAAGTTCAAAAAGTATATGAAACTATTTTGGACGAGAAATTGTTGAGCAAAATGGCAGAAGGCGTTAAAACCGAATCTGTTTTATTTACAGAAGAGGAATTTGTAGCAGAAAGTGCCAAAAGAAACGAAAAATAATTTTTGTAAAACAATCATAACCCATTAATCTATTAAGAATATGGAACATTTAGGTCAAGAATTTGTAAAATATGCTACCAAACATAGCAAAATTAATGATAAATTCGTAAACGATTTTATTTGGCAGGCTACTTCTCCCGTTATCAATGATTATATTACACCTAATATTATTGAAGAGCGAAGAATGAATGCCGTAGCTATGGATGTATTCAGTAGATTGATGATGGATCGTATTATCTTTTTAGGTGTTCCTATTTATGATGATGTAGCTAATATTATTCAAGCGCAGTTGCTTTTTATGGAAAGTACCGATGCTAAAAGCGATATTCAAATATATATCAATTCTCCTGGCGGTTCGGTATATGCTGGATTGGGAATTTATGACACGATGCAATACATCAATCCCGATGTAGCTACAATCTGTACAGGATTGGCTGCTTCTATGGCTGCGGTATTGTTGTGTGCAGGAAAAAAAGGAAAACGTACCGCATTGCCTCACGCAAGAGTTATGATTCATCAGCCTCTTGGTGGAGCTGGAGGTATGGCTAGCGATATTGAAAATACCGTAGTGGAAATCAACAAATTAAAAACAGAATTGTACGAAATTCTTGCTAATCATTCGGGACAAACCGTTGAAAAAATTGGTGGTGATAGCGATCGTGATTTTTGGATGCGCGCAGCGGAGGCCAAAGAATACGGAATGATTGACGAAGTTTTACAAAGAAAATAATTCAAATACATGGCTAATAAGCTAAAAGATAAATGCTATTTTT
>JBIILY010000260.1:0-2883 GCA_044338225.1 Chitinophagales bacterium | reverse complement strand
CACATCGGCAATATGTACTCCAAGCTCATAATGATTTTCATCTATTTTTTTATACGAAATAGCATCGTCAAAATCTTTGGCATCTACGGGATCTATAGTAAAAGTCAATGTGTTACGAAAATCTTCACGATACGAAAGTTCACTTTTTTCAATTTTTGGATTTACCGTTTTTAATTCTTCCAAAACTGCTTCATCAAATTCTTGATGAAATCCTTTTTCAAGCAATATAGATTTCATTTCAATATTGTTTTTAGAAATATTGTTTAGAATTTCTACTACTTTGCCTCTAGGGTTTTTTTCGCCTTCATTCCATTCTAGAAATTCCACCTCCACAAAATCTCCATTTTTGGCGCCTTTTGTATGTTTGTAATTGATATAAAAATGATTTTTTACTTTTCTAGAAAGTGGATCTACAAAGGTATCGCGCTCTGTCTGATGTACTTTACCAATAATGCTATCCACATTTCTTTCTACAACTCTTATCAAGTTGGCTTCGGGTCTTTTACCTTCTTTTACAGGTAATATTTCTACTATAGCTCTATCGCCATTGAAGACTTTGAGCCCGTCTTTTTGTCTAAAAATAGCATCTTTATCCATTCCTTCTACTATCGCAAAAACGGCGCCATTGCTAGATATATCTATCTTGGCTTCATAATGATATTTTGCATTGGATTGGGGAATAAATTTGGATTGCGGTTTTAAATCTTCTTTTTTAATTTCTTTTTTTTTCTTCACTTCTGGGGCATTTTCTGTTATTTCTTCTATTTCCTTTACTTTCCACTCGCTCTGCTCCAATAGTTGAAACTGAAAACGCTCGGGTTCTCTAATTTTTCCTTGTCTTTTCAAAATATCCAAGGCATGGAAAAGCTTTTCTTTTCTTGTTTTTTTTGGTAAAAAATGAAGTAAGGTGTCAAATGAGAACGTTTTTTCCGTGTTTCCGGCAAATAGTTTCAGAATTTTAGATTCTGTATTTTCTTTTTTCTTTGGCATTTAATTATGTATAATGGGTACAAATTTACGTGATTTTATTTTGGAAGTACATTATATTATTGTACATACATCATTTCGCTGCTGATAGCATCGGCATATAACTTGCCTTTGGGTGAAAGTATAATATGCTTATTATCAATAAATATAAGCTTTTGTTCTATCATGTTTCTAATTTGTTCGTTCAAATATTGAGCATAGAATGTTCCAAATCGTGTTGTTAACTCTTCCATGGGAATGCCCCATTTGGTTCGCAATCGTGTCAAAACAAATTCATTGTATTGATTATCAACCGATAGATTTTCTATTTCAAAATATTCTTTGGAAGGGCAATTTTTGAGATATTTATTTAAGTTACTCACATTCCAGCGTCTATTTTTTCCATCAAAACTATGTGCCGAAGGACCTAAACCTATATATTTAGCTCCAAACCAATAATTTGTATTATGACGGGCTTCAAAACCTTTCTTCGCATAATTTGATATTTCATAAGGTTCAAATCCATGTTGGCTCAATACTTCTATGGTTTTCTCAAATTGAATTACACTTGCATCCTCACAAGGTTTTTCTACTTTTTTGTCTTTTATCAGTCTATCTAGTTTCGTTTTTTCTTCTATCGTTAGGTTATAACAAGATATATGTTTTGGTTTTAGAAAAATGGCCTGTTCTAAGTTTTTTTCCCATGCTATTAAGGTTTGATTGGGTAGATTAAACATCAAATCAATGGATATATTTTCTATATAATTTAATGATTGTTCTATACAGTTAATTGCTTCTTTACTATTATGCACACGATTCATAGCCTTCAAATCATCATCTTGAAAGGATTGAACACCAATACTCAATCTATTAACTCCTGCAGCCTTTAAAAGCTTAATTTTTTCCACCGAAAGATCCTCTGGATTGGATTCAAACGTAAATTCAATCTGAGGTGCAATGGAATAATTTTTTGAAATAGTATTGAGCAATAACTCCAATTCTTTTTGCTCTAATAGAGAAGGGGTTCCACCACCAAAATAGATAGTTTCTATAGTTTCGCCTTTCAGCTCCTCTTTTCGATGTAAAAGTTCTTGTGAAATAGCGGTAACTAAATCCTGTTTTTGTGTCATGGTATTGACAAAATAAAAATTACAATAATGACATGCTTGCGTGCAAAAAGGAATATGTAGATAAATACCTGCCACGTTTATTGGGTTTGTGGGTACTCTTTTTGAAGCAATCGAATATCTTGTATCAATTTTTTCATATCCTTGCCGTTGGTGCCATCGTAGTAACCACGAATATGCAAATGTGGATCAATCAAAGCTATCAACTGGCTGTGCACGAAATCTTCGCCCAGCGTACTGTCTTTTGGCGTAGCTATAAAATAAGACGTACGAGCTAAATCGTATAAGTAATCTGCTTTGCTTGTTGCAAAATACCATTTTTTGTCAATAGCATTATGTCTTTTGGCGTAGCTTTTTAAAACAGAAGGCTTGTCGTAATTGGGATCTACCGTATGCGATAGCAATAAAACCTTAGTATCTCTGACAAATGTATCTTGAATACTGCTTAAATTGGAAGACATAATTGGGCAAATTCCCTCACAAGTAGTGAAAAAGAAATCGGTAACCCATATTTTATTTTCAAAAGTCTCTCGAGTTAATATTTGGCTATCATGATCAATCACTTCAAATGGCCGAACTTGATATTGATTGGCTGTAAACGTATCTGCGCCATAATAGGGTAGATTGGATTCAAAAGGTGTATTGGATTTGATAATACTCGCAAGATGCCACCACACCGCAATAACTATAAATACTACCAATACAGCAAAAAATTTTAAAAATTTATGTATCATACGCTTTAAAATAAAAAAAAAGCCAAACGAATTTCGTTTGGCTAAACTTTAGTAGC
>JBIILY010000259.1:0-2892 GCA_044338225.1 Chitinophagales bacterium | reverse complement strand
GCTTTTAATGCAGCGCCTGTTCCACCTGTAACGATAATTCCATTTCCATTACTTATGTCTTTTCCGGTTACACCATTATTATTGATAATATTTGTAATAGATGAACCAAGGGAATCCTTTATTGGAGAGGTATTTAAATTATTGGCAATAAACGTTTTCATGGCATTAGTATCTACTTCTACTTTCATAGATTTTAACACAGCACCTGTACCTCCTGTAATAGTAATTAATGAACCTTGGGTTGCGTCATTTCCTGCGATTGCACCATTTTTAATAATGGTAGAGATAGAATCTTTCATCAATTTTGTAATACTATCCGAAATAGGCTTTGTGTTAACCCAAGCCGCAATTGAATCCTTCATTTTTGCGGTATTGATATCTACTTTTACATCGTTGAATAATGCGCCAATAGGCTTTCCTGTCAATTTGATTAAATCTCCATTAGTCATATCTTTTACGACCACACTTCCATTTTTAATTTCAGAGATTACACTATCTTTCAAACTTTTTACGATGATAGAATCTGTAGTTACAAATTTTGAAATACTATCTGAAATTGGTTTATCATTAATCCAAGAGGCTATACTATCTTTTAATTTTGTAGTATTGATATCAATATTTACATCTTTTAGCAATGATCCTGAAGGTGTACCTGTCAAAGTCACCAATGAACCACTTGTCATATTTTTTCCTGTAACAGTACCATTGTTTATAATATTGGTAATAGAAGTGCTCAAAGAATCTTTTATTGGGGATACATTAAGATTATTAGCAATAAATGTTTTCATGGCTGCAGTATCTGCTTCTATTTTCATATCTTTTAATACAGCTCCATTACCTCCTGTAACTTTTACCAATACACCTTGTGTGGCATTTTTTCCTGTTACCGAGCCATTATTAATTTCTTTAATCACACTATCTTTTAAGCTTTTGATAATTGTAGTATCAGAACTCACAAATTTCGAAATACTATCTGAAATTGGTTTATCATTAATCCAAGAGGCCATACTATCTTTTAATTTTGTAGTATTGATGTCAATATTTACATCTTTTAGCAAAGAACCTGTTGGTGTTCCGTTAAGATTTACCAAACTACCACTTGTCATATTTTTTCCCGTCAGACCATTATTGTTTATAATATTTGTAATTGAAGTACTCAAAGAATCTTTCAAAGGTGATTTATTAATATTATTAGAAATAAAAGACAACATTTTTGTACTGTCAACCGAAATAGTCATTGATTTCAAAACGGCACCCGCACCACCTGTAATTTTAATTATTTCGCTTCCTACAGCATCATTTCCTGAGACATTGGTATTTTTAATAATAGCAGAAATAGAATCTTTTATAATTTGTACTATATTATCTTTTATAGGTGCTCTTCCAATAACTTTTGCTAATGAATCAATTATAGGTTTTTCACCAAGCATTTTAGCTATTTCACTACTATCAATTCTCAAACTAGTAGCTTTCAAAACTGCGCCTGTACCATCCATAACGATGATACCTCTACCATTTGTCAAACTTTGAGGAGAAATATTTGAAGAGCATAGACTTTTCCATGTAGTAGAAGTTCTCTGATATATACAACTATCAGAAGTATTGTAGACCAACATTCCTTCATTCGCTTGAATTGCGTTCATTTGAGCTGTTGTAACTCTAGTAATAACCAAAGCCTTTGAATTGTGTTCTAACTCCAATAATGCGCCTGGCAACATTACTTTTGGATTATTCCCTATTTTAACTTGAGCAAATAAGCTTGAACATCCAATTAAACTAAGAAGAAGTAATAATTTAAAGCTATTAGTGGCTAATTTCATGATTTTTCTATATTGTAATTTTTTATAAATTACAATGTCTTAATCAAGAACTATGCCAAAATTATATTTTTTCAAAATTGAATCTCGGGAATTTCACCATGAACTGTCAATCGTCCTTCTGTACTTTGTTTGATAAAATCAACACTTACTCCTGGGGCTCTTTCCAATAAGACAAATCCAGCTTCTGTAATTTCCAAAACAGCTAAATCCGATACAACTTTTCGTACACAACGAATACCCGTCAATGGAAGTGAACATTGAGTTAACAACTTAGATTTTCCATCTTTGCTACAATGTTGCATAGCTACAATGATATTTTTGGCACTAGCTACAAGATCCATAGCACCCCCCATACCTTTCACCATTTTTCCAGGAATTTTCCAATTGGCTATATCACCCGTTTCAGACACTTCCATAGCTCCCAAAACTGTTAAATCTACTTTTTGAGAACGAATCATACCAAAACTAGTAGCACTATCAAATATAGAAGAGCCAGGCAAAGTAGTTATTGTCTGCTTTCCAGCATTGATCAAATCGGCATCTTCTTCTCCTTCAAAAGGAAAAGGGCCCATTCCTAACAAGCCATTTTCACTTTGAAAAACCACTTCTATATCTTGAGGGATATAATTAGCTACTAATGTAGGAATTCCTATTCCTAAATTTACATACATTCCATCTCTCAATTCTTTTGCTATTCGCTGCGCAATTTGTTCTTTTGTAAGCATTTTTTGTAATTTATGATATTGCAAAATTAATTAAAAAACCCAATAGGATTAGAATAAGTATTATATTATTTATTTTTTTGGATTTGTTAGTTATAACTAGTGAAGATAAATAGACTCCTCCAAAATAAGAAAGATTGAGAAAATCATTTTCTCCTTCAAAAAATCGCAATACAGAAATAATTATGGTAGAAAAAAACATAATTAAAAAGAAAAAATAAAATTTTCGATTTGAAACATTTAGTACATTCACTTTGGGCGAAAAAGCAAGCCATTCTATGACTACTATAGCGCAAAACACAAAGGACCACCAACTATTTTTAATTTTAACTACCCCCAAATCCATTAAA
>JBIILY010000258.1:0-2896 GCA_044338225.1 Chitinophagales bacterium | reverse complement strand
CTAATTGGGAAGCATGAACTTTTTTCCATAAACCAAAATCCACCGCATCGTTTCGCACCATCCATCGATGATACATACAGAGCCGTTTGCAGGCGGAGCCCTTTTTAGGGGCTGACAAATGCTTAAACGTTCTATTTTCTATAGGTGCTAATGACGTGATATAATCAAAAAAATGATTCAAACTGGATTCAATAGTGGATTCGTTTAATCGTTCGGGCGCAAAAGCCTTTTCAAGGGTATCATAAGCTTTGAAATGCTGCTGAAACGCTGTGAGAAAGAAACACAAATCCTCAAAATTAAAGGTTCTATGTTTGAAGTCTTTGAACTTTTTCAAGTCTTTTTGCTCAAAATTTTTGATAAAATCGTATGGACTTTCATCCATCATTGCCATCAATTGATTGGTTTTTGCAATAATAATATCGCGACGTCCCCACGCAAATATACTGGCAAAAAATGCTGAAATTTCAATGTCTTGAACTGTCGAAAAACGATAGGGAATAGATATTGGATCGAGAGCTATAAATTCCTCTCTGGCGTATTCTTCGTATCGCTTATTTAAAAAAGTTTTTAGTTGATGAAATTCCATTTTTGAAATTTCTAACAAAATTCGTAGCCTACCATTTTCAGCATATCAATTTCTTGTGGCGGAAATGCAAGCAGGATTTCTTTTGTAAATCCAAACTCTTTTTCATAAATATCTGCACCTATGAAATACGTAACCATAATGCCATTATCCAATTCTACTACTTCATCCAAAACACTCTCGAACTTTATATATGAGAACTCATCCATTCTCTCCAAAAAATAACGCAAGGTACTCGTCTCTTTTGTATCCGATTTTGCATTGGTATTGATGATGATATTGCGAAGTGCCGTTTGATTTTTATTCAACAAATACAAATCCCAAAAATTGTCATCACCTTTGACAATAGCTAGATGTACGCCTTGTGATGGGGGAACAATGATGTCTTTTTTCATTCAATCGATGTTTTTTTTAAAATAAAACACGAAAATAAGCGAAATATTATTTTTCCAAAATCAATTTCACTTCTTCCAATAAATTTTTGTTGGTAAATGGCTTGGTGATATAAGCATCTGCGCCTATTTCCAGTCCTTTGGCAATATCACTTTCTTTTGATTTTGCGGTCAAGAATATTATTTTGATATGGGAAGTTTTAGAATCCGATTTTGTTTTTTGACAAATTTCATATCCATCTACATCGGGCATCATAATATCCAATAAAATCAAATCCGGTTGATTTTGCTGAATTTGCTCCAATGCTTCTTTTCCATTTCTTGCCAATAAAACGGTATAACCGCTTTTTCGCATTAAAAAGTCCAAGGATAATAAAATATTAGGTTCGTCGTCTACTATTAAAATTCGCTTCACGTGCTTGTATAATTGGTCACAAAATTAGCCTTTAAAAAACGATAAAAGGCTAATAATGTGTAAATTTAATATATTTTCTTTTTATTTCTCTTCTTCCTCTTCCTCGTCTTTATCTTTAAAGGTTTTGTACAATTCAGAAACTTCTGTATATCTTTTTTTACTTACCGCATCTTCTTTTTTGGAAAGTGCCGTCAATAATGTATTAAAAGAAGCCGTCAAACTATATTTGTCATATTCATCGCTGCTATCTTTTAGTTTTTTGAAAATTTCTATGGATTTGTTAAAATTAGAATCCGATAAACTAGCTGCGTATTTGCCAAAATTTGGATAAACCGATATTTTTCCATAATCCGAAGCTTCTTCGGCTGCGGTTTTGAACAAATCAAAATACGCTTCATCTTTAGTATTTGCTATAATTTCAAATGCTGTATTTTTTAATTGAGCGCTTTTGGTTTGCGTAGATTTTATAGCACGTTGCAATGCGGCTACCGAATCCAATGCTACAAGCATCTTCAGCGCTTTTGTCTCTACTTTATACGAAGAATCATTCAGTGCATTTTTAATCAAATCGCTATATTTACTTGATATTTTTGCATTTTCAATAGCGTCTAAAGCCGCTGCTCTTAAGGCACCAGTTTTTCCATTTTTTGCCAATTCCACTAATTGATTTTCGAGTCTAGCACTTGTATCTATTTGCTCTTTGTCAAAATAAGATATCGAGCGTTCTACTATTCTATGTTTTGGTGAACTCAACGATTGAAGAACCGCTTCATAAACTTCAGACTTATGCATTTGATTTTTTATCTTCACCAAAGCTTCTCTTTGATCTAAATAATTTGGTGTATTTTTCAATAAATAAATCCACTCTGCAGTCTTTTTTGATTCATTTTTATTAGCAATCAAGGTTTTGGTTGCATCAAAATTTACAGCCAAAATAGGCGATGTAGTCGCTACAAAAAAGGAATCTATTTTATTCCTAACGTCAATATCTTTTGTAATTTTACCTTTTTCGGTATAAATATCCACTTTTATGGGTAATCGATACAAAAAGCTAGAATCAAAACTATGTTTTTGGCCTACAAACAAATAAATACCGCTGTCGGCTTTTTTATAGCTCGTTGTAATTACGGGATGTCCGCCTTTCAAATACCATTGATTGAAAAACCACGTCAAATCCATACCCGTAACTTCTTCCGCTATCATTCGTAAGTTTGAATATTCAGCCGTTTTGAATTCAAATCGTTTTAGATAAATCGAAATCATTTTGAAAAAAGCTTCATCCCCAATATATGTTCGCAACATGTGAAGGATTTTCCCTCCTTTGTTGTAGGTAATTACGTCAAACATATCATCGGGTTTTTCATAATCATATCGAACCAAAGGTTCTTTTTTGGAATTGGACATTTGATAATAAGGAGTCATATCTTTTTGCCACTGTGCCTGCGCTTCATCCAGTCCATTTTTGTGCTCATTCCACAAGTATTCCGAATAATTGGCAAACGATTC
>JBIILY010000011.1:0-10822 GCA_044338225.1 Chitinophagales bacterium | reverse complement strand
GAATTTTTCATTATACAGACTTTTTTGAGGTTGGATAAATGTAATATTCCCTATTTTTTTGATGTTTTCATTTGAAATTTTATCATTTTCATTTTCCAAAATCAATACATATATAGAGTCTAGTTTATATTTTTTAAAATCAGAAGTGTCGGTATCTTTTTGAATTTTTATATAAATATCCAATTGATTGGTCTGCTGAAATGTATCAATTTTGAACAAAATAAACTCTTTGTTAAAGAAATAATATCCTTTATTGTTCAGAACGTCTGTAATTCGTTGTCTTTCTAATTTTAAATTTTCGATATTAAAGCTTTCGCCTTTTGAAATTAAAGAGTTTTCTTGAGTCTGATATATGATTTTTTCAATGATGGATGTGCTATCAAAAAAGATATTGCTATATGTAAATACTTTTTGGGGTTCAACGATAAAATCTAGGGTAGTAATTTTATTTTGAGTAGTAATTTTTGCTTCTACTTTAGTATTAAAATATCCAATATTGGAGTAGTAGTTTTGAAATCGATTGATACTTTGGTATAATTTACTGGAATCAAATAATATCGGCTCCGCACCTACCTTTGTTTTCATAAATTGGGTGAATTTTGTAACTTTTTTATTGGAATAAAATGCCCAAATATTTAAGGATAACGGCCAAAAATTTAATATGCGTTTGTTGGGTTTTTGAACAGGAATCGCCAAAAGATCATCTTTGTAAAAAAAATCATTGATTAAATCTTTTTCTACCCCTTTAATTACTATATTATTGGCTCGTAATAAACTTTGATTTTCAGGAATATGCTTACTTATTCCACAAGATTGGAGCAAGAGAATCGATATCCCTATCAAAAAAAAAATATGTATTTTTGTGTTCAAATTATTAAAATCTTGGCCACAAATTTACAAATAAAATTTATTAAAAGTCTACATCTTAAAAAAAACAGAGAAGAAAATAAACTTTTTCTTTGTGAAGGGACCAAAATAGTAGGGGAATTGTTGGCACAAAGTGTTTTTAAAATAAAAGAAATTTATGCTCAAAAAGAGTGGATTGAAAATAATATAGTCAATAATCAACATGTAATAGAAGTATCTCCAAAACAAATGGAGCAATTATCTATATTAAAGACTCCTTCAGAGGTTTTGGCAGTAGTTTGTTTGCCCAAAGAAACTCATATTGATTTTAGTTGGCTCACATTATATTTGGATGAAATTAAAGATCCGGGCAATTTGGGCACTATTATCAGAACTGCCGAATGGTATGGAATTCAAAATATTATTTTGTCGCCCAATTGTGTAGAATGGTATAGTCCCAAAGTGGTTCAAGCGACTATGGGTTCTATTTTTAGAGTGCATCCGCATTACAAAAAGTTGGAAGCATTGGTAAAAGAACATACTTTTTCCAATATTTATGGGGCTTTTTTGGATGGAGAATCTATTTACTCGGTGCCTTTTACCGAAAATGCACTTTTAGTCATTGGAAGTGAATCGCATGGGATACATCCTCGAAATTTTGATTTTATCAATAAAAAGATAACGATTCCTGCTTTTGGCAATGCCGAATCGCTCAATGCTTCTATTGCTACCTCAATTATTGTAGATAATTTTAAGCGAATATCTATTTGGTAGCCAACTTAATACGGTATTTTGAGTCGTAAGCAATAGCCTCATTTAATAAATTTAGAGCTACTGAATCGTCTGAAATTATGATTAATTCTGAAAAATCACTATTGATAATTGCTTTAATTACATTTGGTAAATCCGATAACTTCGCCTCAATTTCATTTCTACAACCATTACAAGTAATGCCTTTGAATTGATATTTGGTAATCAAAATCTCTTTTTTTCTAAATAGAAATTGGAGTTCGCTACTTTTTCTAGGTTCAATACTATTTTTTGCTACATTCATAGCTTCTATTTCAAATGCAGCTGAAAATAAATGGCGATATTCCGCTTCATCGCCACCAAATGGAGGGCCTGCTTCAAACGTACGATTGAAAAATAACCCCATTAAAATTCCATGTGGATTCAAAATTTGATGCATTTTCCATAGATATTTTGTACGCCATTGTGGAGGAATTGCACAGAAAAAAGTTTGTTCGATGATAACATCAAAACGATCTTTTATTTGGAAAAAATCTCCATGAATAATTTTAACTTGAGGAGTTTCATTGAATTTTTCTTTCAATAAATCACAGGCAGCTTTGGAAATATCAATTAAAGTAATATCCTCAAACCCTTGATATACTATATATTCCGCTTCATAGGCAGAGCCACATCCCGGAATCAAGATAGATGCTTTCTTATTTTCTATTTTTGAAATCAAATCTGCTAAAGGAGGACTTATATGGCCTATATCCCAGCCGATGGTGTTGCTTTTCCATTGAGCATCCCAAAAATTTTCGTCTAAAGGTTTTTCACATACCGTTACGCAACAATTCATATTTTAAATTTTAATACAAAAATAAACTAAAGAATATGATTTCAATGTAACTTTTGTAGCATTTATATATTTTTTACAAAAAAAATGATAATAAATTTATCAGTCTTACTTGACAATAAATTATTAACTTTGCAATCCCTAAATATAATCTTATGGAAAAGAGCAACGAGAGTATGCCTATTCAGTATCTTGATTTTGAAATGCCTATAAAGGCAATAAATGATCAGATAGAAGAATTGAAAGAAATGGAGAAAAAAACTCAAATTTCAATGGTAGACAAAATTAAGATTTTGGAACAACAATTGGAAGTTGAGAAAATTAGGTTGACAAAAGAATTGACTACTTGGCAAAAAGTACAATTATCAAGACATCCCAATAGACCCTACACGGTGTTTTATGCCGATAAAATGGCAGATAGCTTAATAGAATTGCACGGCGATAGAAATGTAAAAGATGATAAAGCTATAGTTTGTTATATGGCTAAAATCGATGGAAAATCCGTAATGATTATTGGACATCAAAAAGGAGTGAACACAAAAATGCGTCAATATCGTAATTTTGGGATGCCTAATCCAGAAGGCTATCGCAAAGCATTGAGAATGATGAAGATGGCTGAAAAATTTAATATTCCAGTAGTTACTTTTATTGACACGCCAGGTGCTTTCCCAGGCATAGAAGCAGAGGATAGAGGACAAGCGGAAGCTATTGCTCGAAATTTATTTGAAATGGCAAAATTACAAGTACCTATTTTGTGTTATGTTATTGGAGAGGGTGCATCGGGAGGTGCATTGGGTATAGGAGTTGGAGATAAAACATTCATGCTTCAAAATACTTGGTTTACGGTTATTTCCCCAGAATCTTGTAGTAGTATATTGTGGAGAAGTTGGGAGCACAAAGAGCGAGCTGCTGAAGCATTAAAATTGACTCCTGAGGACAATTTGAAAAATGGCATAATAGATGAAATTGTTCCTGAACCAGCAGGAGGAGCACATTATAAGCCCGAAGAGATGGCACTAACCTTGAAACAACATATTTTAAAGAATATCGAATCTTTGGAAAAGATTTCACCTGAAAAACGAATAGAGGATAGGATAGAGAAATATAGCAAAATGAGTACGGCTTTAGAAATATAAATAGATGTGGGATAGTATAAAATCATATTTTTTAAAAAATAAAATTCAGAAAGATTTAGCATCCAATAAATCTGTCAGACAAATGATTAATTTGAATGATGCTAAAAAGATTGGTATTGTATTTGATGCAACGAATTACAATGATATTAATGTAATTCATGATTTTAAAAATAAAATGCGTGGGTCTGGAAAAGAAGTAGAGATTTTTGGATATATCAATTCAGACGAGAAAAAAGATGAATTTTTCTTAATGACGAATAAAGATTTGAATTGGTATGGATACCCAACAAAACATCAGGCTTTCTTATTTGCTAAAAACAATTTAGATATTATTTTTGGAATTTACACTGATGTTAATTCCCCATTAAATGCCATTTTTGCTAATACAAATGCCAAGTTAAGAATTGGCGCATTTGAAAATCATGATGTTGATTTATTCGACGTAATGGTGGGAGTCAAAAAAGAAATAAATACTAAAAATATAATAAAAGCGTTATCTGATTTTCTAATACAAGTAAAAACAAAGTAAAAAAACATATAAATGAATCACGATTTAATTGGGTTGGGTGTGGCCTTAATTACACCATTTGACAAGTCGGAAAAAGTGGATTTTGAAGCTTTAAACAAGATAGTGAATAAGTGTATTAAAGGGGGCGTTAATTATTTGGTTGTTCTAGGAACTACTGGAGAGACACCCACTTTGAATAGAGAAGAAAAACAAGAAATATTAAAATTTGTAGCAGATATTACAAAAGGAGCAATAACTTTGGTTGCAGGCTTTGGGGGTAATAATACGCATGAAATTTGCGAAGATTTGAAAAGCTATGATTTAACAGGATATAGCTACATATTATCTGCTAGTCCATATTATAATAAACCAAGTCAAGAAGGTATATTTCAGCATTATAGAACGATAGCAAAATCAAGTCCGCTTCCAATTATTTTGTATAATGTACCTGGAAGAACTTCGTCAAATATACTTCCCGAAACCACTTTAAAATTGGCAAGAGAAATAGAAAATATTGTAGCGATAAAAGAAGCAAGTGGGAATTTGGATCAATGTATGAAATTGGTGAAAAATAAACCAAAAGAATTTATCGTATTAAGTGGTGATGACAATCTAGTTGTATCTCAAATGGCTATTGGAGTTCAAGGTTGTATTTCTGTTATAGGAAATTTATTGCCTGATGAATTTTCAAAAATGATTCAACATTGTTTGAAAAATGAATTTGAAATAGCACGTGAAACGCAGTTGAAATTGCTGGATATTATTGATTTGATTTTTGAAGAAGGCAATCCTGTAGGAATCAAAGCCGCAATGAGTCTTCAAAATTTATGTTCGGATACCGTTCGTCTTCCATTAGTAAAAGGTTCCTCAAATTTGAGAGATAATATCAAAAAAGTACTGATTCAAATTTAATTCTTGTATATTTGTTCCAAATTATTGATATGAAACAAATTATAGTTATAATACTTGTAGTCTTTTCAATTTCTATAGCGTCAAGCCAAACTAGATTTGAAAGTTTTCAGTTGCCTAATTCGGGGCAAATAGATACCGTTTTATCTTCAAACTCAAATAGTGCACAAGTTTCAGGAACGGGAAATCAAAATTTTGATTTAACCAGTGCATCTTCTATTATTGAAACACCTATTAAGTATGAAGCTGTTTCTAGTAATGCTTCCTATCCCAATGCGAATATTAAAACAACGCTAGGAAATGGACTAGGTTCTATTTTTTTAGAAAAAACCCAAAATGATTTATTAGTGCGAGGTTTGGCTCTTAATGCAGGGGGTTTCCCATTGAGTTTTGCAATGAAAGGAAATCTAAAATATTTAACGGCGCCGTTGTATTATAATATGCCCGTGAATTCATCTACAGATAAAGCTAGTGTATATTTACCCGGTAGTTTAATACCCGATTCGCTTGTTAATTCACTTTTAGCGAGTCAATTACCTACTGGAGCTACAGCTACTATCGATTCTATTGAAATTAGACTTACCGTCACTTCAAATTTATCGGCCGATGCTTATGGTAAATTATCTACGCCTATAGAATCGAATGTGAATTGCTTGAGAGTATTGAGAGATCTGAATTTTAAAATTGGGGTTTATCCAAAAGGAAAGGTTAAAATTAGTGTAGTATCTTTTCCAATTCCCGAAATAGATTTAGCCTCTTTTTTATTAGCTCAAGCACCCATTCCTATTCCTACAAACCTAAAATCGCATATCTTTTTTGCAGCCAATTCTAAGCCCGAAGTAGCTACAGCTACGTTAGATTCTTTGGGAAAAGCATATACACTCATTAATTATAGAAAATCCAGTAAAGCGGTATCAGGTATTTCTACTTTCGTTAAATCAAATATAGACATATCGTATAGCAATAATGTAGCAGATATTTTCTGTAATACAATTTCGGCTAAATCGGTTTCGCTTCATAATGTGATGGGACAAGAAGTCCTTCATTTTAGATGGATGAGTCCCGATGCTCGTATCGATTTGAATGATCTCGAATCTGGTATTTATTTCCTTACTATTCAAGAAAATGAAAAAGATAAAACGGTCTATAAACTTTTTAGGCCTTAAATAATGGACGCTCGAAATCTCGCTACAAAATTTCCCGAAGTCTATAAAATCTTAAACGATTTTATGAAGGATAAAAATATGCGTAAAACGGGCGAACGCTATTATTTGATTTTAAAAATATACGAACAAAAAGACCATTTTGATGCTGAAACATTGTATAAAGTCATTCAAAAAGAAGAACGAAATATCAGTTTGGCTACGGTCTACAATTCATTGGAATTGTTTTTGGAGTGTGGATTGGTGATAAAACATAATTTTGGTCAAAATTTATCATTATACGAAAAATCCTATGGACACAAACAGCACGATCATTTCATCTGCAAAAAATGCAAACAAATTACGGAGTTTTGCGATCCCCGTTTGTATCAAATCAAAAAATCATTAGAAGAAATTTTAAATGTACAGGTAGATTCGCATAGCCTTTATTTGTATGGATTTTGTTCCAATCCTAAATGTAAAAATTAATTCTTAATCAATTTTTTATACAAGATTCGGTCTTTAAAGGTAAGTTTGAAAAAATAAGCACCTCTGGCATAATTTGATAAATCGAATCGCAAGAGATTATTTCCTTGAATCAACGTTTCTGTTTGACTCATAATCAAGCCTTGAAAACAATATAAATCAATTTTTATAGTTTCCGTTGCATCGTGAATGAATTCCATCACCACTTCGTCTTGCGTAGGATTGGGATATAATTGTATGGCATTGGACGTGTCAATTTTGGCAATCATTTTTTGTGCAGTAGCAAAATTAGGAATTCCGTATCCAAAAGCTTCGTTGGGATTGGTAAAACGGTGACCACTTCGGTACAAAGCATCTTTTATTTTGTCTGGAGAAGCCATTTTGTTGGCTTGCCAAAAGCAAGAAATCAATCCAGCCATGATGGGAGAAGCAAAAGAAGTGCCATTAGATATGGCATAGCCTCCTTGATCATAATAGCAAGTAGCGGCTTTACCCACAGCGCATACATTGGGTTTTATTTGGTTTAGTGCATTATAACCTCTCGAACTAAAATCGGTTATATTGCCATCCTTATCTATAGCACCTACCGTAATGACCCCTTCGGCATCGGCAGGACAAGCTATTTTTTCCCATGATTTATTACCTAAATTGCCTGCAGCATTGACTACCAAAATGCCTTTATCAGAAGCAATTTGTGCAGCAATACTCGAAATGGCTGTTTTTCCATCTAATTGTTCAAAAGAATAATTGGTACTAGCATCATCAAATTCGGTATATCCAAGAGAAGAATTAATTATGTCAACCCCTATGCTATCAGCGACCTCGGCTGCTTTTGCCCAATTGATTTCTTCAACTTTACTTTCATACCCCGAAGCTTCGGTTATGAAAAGATAGTAATTCGCTTTTGGAGCCGTTCCTATAATCGTATCTTTTAGGAATGAGCCCATACACCCCAATACTAATGTCCCGTGGTTGTCATATTTATAAAAAGAATCGATGTTGTATACATAATTTTTAATAGGAAATATTCTGTTTTCATCAAATAAATGCTTTAAGCTAGCAATACTGTCTATACGCTGAAAACCCGCATCAAAAACGGCTATTTTCATACCTTCTCCGTTGAATCCTTGACTGTGAAGGGTGTCGCCTTTGTGGATATTTATTTGATTAAATGTACTGCCATATTCTGCAATAGTATATGATGATTTACTTTTTTTACTGCTGGATTTAAGTTTTTTGGTTCGTGCAATAAGTTCTATTTTTTTAACAAAATCTAAAGATTGTATTTCTTTTAATTTACTTTCATCTATTTCTATCAATGCACCATTTAACCATTTTGAAGAAAGTAAAACGGGTGTTTTTTTTTCTAATTCTTGAATTCTTATTGGGTCTATTGCATAATCTTTCTCGTCTATGTCTACATTATACTTAACTTTTCGTTCGATAGACGCTTCACTTAGGCTTAATGTTGATTTTGCAATGTCTTTTTGCTTAAACCATACAAAGTATTGATTTTGACTGTGTAATGAGCCAAAGGCAAAGATGAGAAAAAAGATTTGAATTCGTTTGATCATAACACAAATGTAATTATTAAAAAATAAATGACACAAAAAAAGCAGTGAAAATGAATTCACTGCTCATGATTTTATTATACTTAATGACGTATTAGGAGTTCCTAATTAAGCATTTTGATAATTTTGTGAAGCTGCTTCCCAGTTTACTACATTCCAAAATGCGGAAATGTAATCGGGTCTTCTATTTTGATAATTTAGATAGTAAGCATGTTCCCATACATCCAATCCAATAATTGGGGTACCAGGGCATTCAGCGATATCCATCAATGGATTGTCTTGATTAGGTGTGCTACAAATACACAAACTTCCATCTGCTTTTTTGCACAACCATGCCCAGCCCGAACCAAAACGTGTGGTTGCAGCTTTGTTGAACTCTTCTTTCATCGCTTCAAAGCTCCCAAATTGAGCGTCAATTTTGCTAGCCAATTCTCCTGTTGGATTTCCTCCACCGTTTGGTGACATGATATTCCAGAAAAAGGAATGATTCCAATGGCCACCACCATTATTTCTAACTGCTGGCGAAAATTTTGAAATGTTTTTCACAATCTCTTCAATTGACATTGCTGCGGTATCGGTATTTTCAATCGCTGCATTCAAATTGTTTACATACGCTTGATGATGTTTTGAATGGTGAATTTCCATCGTTTTAGCATCAATATGCGGTTCAAGATCGGTATAATTGTAATTTAATTTTGGTAATTCGAAAGCCATAATCTTATATTTTTATTTATATGCTTTTAACAAAATCTATGCGTAAATAGTTCGTTCTATTACAAAAAAAAATGCAGCGGGGGGAGGTCGCTGCACTTTATAGGGAATTTAAAAAAAATATGAAAAAAGTTTTTAAAACTTTACTGCAAACTGTAAAAAGCTTTGTTTTACATAATTTACAATGCAAATATACGGTAACTTTTATCACACGATATTTCACTTTGATGAACCTACCTTTTTTTTTGATGAAAAATAATAGGTTTTTAAGTAATTTATTTTAATGCTTTGACATACAGCGACTTGTTATCTTCTTTTAGCATTGTGCTTTTTTCTGTAAATCGTTTTACTCAATTCTTTTTTCTCTTGATTAATTTCTTTTCGTTCATGAGCCTTAACAATTCCATCTGCTTTCGCTTGATTGACTTCATTTCGTACGTCTTGTTTTTCTTGCTTAATTTTTTGCATTTCTTTTTTAGTAATTTCGCCAGAAGCAACGCCTTGTCTTATTCGTTGCTGTGTTGTTTGTGCTTGTGAAAGTTGAATTCCTAGAAAACATACTGTCAATAAAAGTGATTTTTTCATGATTATAAATTTATTTGATTAAAAATTATATTAGCATAGACTGCTAAAAACAAACTTAGGTTTAAAATTACTAGCATTTTTACCTCAAAGATTTTATATTTGCCCTAAATAAATAAAAATAAACAATAATTATGTCTAAATATTCACAAGTGGTAGAGTCCAAAAAGGAAGTTTTTTTGGATGAGTTAATTGATTTGTTGAAGTATCCATCTATTTCTGCGGATCCAAATTATAAAAGTCAAGTATTGGATTGTGCCTATTTTGTGAAATCTCAGATGATAAAATCAGGATTGGATGCAGTAGAAATTATCCCTACAAAAGGATTCCCAATTGTCTATGGCGAAAAAATAATAGATCCTTCTTTGCCCACGGCTCTTATTTATGGACATTATGATGTACAGCCTGCCGATCCTATTGATTTGTGGCATTCTCCACCGTTTGAACCTGTTATTAAGGATGGAAAAATTTTTGCGAGAGGCGCAGCAGATGATAAAGGTCAATTTTATATGCATGTAAAAGCATTAGAAATTTTAATAGCAGAAAATAAACTCTCTTGTAATGTCAAAGTAATCATAGAAGGCGAAGAAGAAGTGGGAAGTACGCATTTGGAGCAGTTTGCATTGGATTATAAAGAGAAGTTAAATTGTGATTTTATTGTAATTTCAGATACGTCCATGATTTCAAATGACAATCCTTCTATTACCACAGGATTGAGAGGTTTGTGCTATATGGAAGTAGAAATTACGGGCCCTAATAGAGACTTGCATTCAGGGGTTTATGGCGGTGCGGTAGCGAATCCTATCAATACTTTATGCAAAATGATTTCACAGCTTCAAGATGATAATGGAACGATTCAAATTCCTGGATTTTATGAAAAAGTAGAGGAAGTAAGCCAAAAAGAACGTCAAGCTATGGCGGAAGCACCTTTTAACATGGATGATTATAAAAAACATTTAGATATTGATGATGTTTTTGGTGAGAAAGAATACAATGTGTTGGAGCGTGTAAGTATTCGTCCTACATTAGATGTGAATGGAATATGGGGTGGATATACAGGTGAAGGAGCCAAAACGGTATTGCCGTCAAAAGCGTATGCCAAAATTTCGATGCGTCTAGTACCTCATCAAGATTTTCATGAAATTGAAAAATTATTTGAAGATTATTTTGTGTCTATAGCGCCTAAAAATGTAAAAGTAAAAGTAACGCCGCATCATGGAGGCGAGCCAGCGGTAACTCCTACCGATAGTTTTGCATATAAAGTAGCAGAAAAAGCTATAATTGAAACATATGGAAAAACACCTATTCCACTTCGTTCGGGAGGTTCTATTCCTATTGTTTCTATG
>JBIILY010000027.1:0-7884 GCA_044338225.1 Chitinophagales bacterium | reverse complement strand
ATTGCCCGATCCAAAAAACATGCAAGATGCAGACCGTCAATTGAGTATTACCAAAGCAAATCTGGAGCGTATTCAAGCCAATTATCAACGAAACAAAACACTATTTGAAAAAGATGTAATCTCTAGACAAGAATATGAACTCTCCAAACAAGAATATCATGTTGCGGAAACAGAATATCAATCGGCTATCAAATACAAGCGAATTGTGAAACAAGGCTTTTCAAATAGCACAGATTTTGTGTCCAATATTGTGTATTCTACTACGGACGGCATTGTACTAGATTTACCTGTAAAAATAGGTGGTTCGGTAGTGAATCGAAATACCTTTAATGAAGGAACTACAATTGCTACCATAGCAGATATGAATGAAATACTCTTCAAAGGACAAGTAAACGAAAAAGATTTAATCAATCTATACAAAGGGTTGAATCTCAAAGTAAAAATTAATGCGCTAAAAGACAAAATGGTGCAAGCCGAGCTTACAAAAATTTCTCCAAAAGGAGTAGATGTAGGCGGAATTACTAAATTTGATGTAGAAGCCAAGCTTCTCTTAACCTCTGAAGAATTATCAAAAATCAAATCGGGTTTTACAGCTACAGCAGAAATTACTATTGCTAAAAAGGAAAATGTATGGGCTATTCAAGAAAAGTATATTCAATATGCCGAAGATACAGCTTTTGTCCAAGTAAAAGATGGCGAATCGTTCAAACGAAAAAACATTAAAACAGGACTTTCGGACGGGCAATTTATAGAAATTATTAATGGCTTGACGCAAAAAGATAAAGTGGTAAGTAAAGAAGATACCGAAGACAAATAATACCGTATATGTAATAATAATAGGTCAATGAAAATGATCTAAACTATTACTATCACGGCATTATACTTGTATAGAATTGGCTTTAATTTACTTCATAAATAGTATAAAATGAGTACACTTATAAAAATAGATAACTTAGTAAAAACATATACCCTAGGGACAAAGTCTGTAGAAGTACTAAAAGGCGTATCGCTAGAAATAGAACGAGGCGATTTGGTTTCCATTGTAGGGAAATCGGGAAGTGGCAAATCTACTTTGCTCAATATTATTGGCATTTTGGACAATTACGACTCGGGGAACTATTGGTTCAACAATAATTTAATCAAAAATATCAACGAAACCGAAGCCGCACATTATAGAAATAAATTCATAGGCTTTGTATTCCAAACCTTTCATCTGATAGGGACTAAGACAGCTCTTGAAAATGTAGAATTACCTTTGTATTACAGAGGTGACTCCAAAGCAGATATGCGCCAAAAAGCGGAGGAAATGCTCGTGAAAGTTGGGCTGGGAGACCGTATGCATCATCTACCCAACGAACTTTCAGGCGGTCAAAAACAACGTGTAGCTATAGCACGCGCTTTGGTAACTCAAGCCGATTTGATTCTAGCCGACGAGCCTACAGGCGCACTAGACAGCAAAACTAGCGCAGAAATTATGGATTTGCTTTTAGAAATAAACAACGAAGGAAAAACGGTACTCATCGTAACGCACGAATATGAAGTAGCCAATATTTGCAAACGAAAAATAGAAATAGCCGATGGACAAATTATTAGTTAGGAGAGGAATCAGTGTACTTTTTTTAATCGCTTTAAGTTTACATACGATTTCGGCACAAGAAACATTTACGCTCAAAAAGGCGATTGATATTGCGTTGGAACAAAATTTACAGATAAAAAACCAAAAGCTAAATGAACAATATGCGCAGCTTGCCTTAAAAGATGCCAATAACAAATTACTTCCTACCGCAAATGGATATTTGACGGGAAGTTCTAGCTGGGGACGAGGGATAGACCCTTTTACCAATACGTATATCAATCAAAATTTTAACACATACAACGGAGGGGTAAATGCTAATTGGAATTTATTCAATGGATTCTACGATGTCAATAATATCAAACTACAAAAACAAGATATAGAAGCCAATAAAACGATTTTACAAAAAATCAAAAATGATATTACCATTGATGTAATTTTAAAATATACAAATATCCTGTATCTTCAAGAAAATCAAAAGGTCATTCAAGAGCAAATTCAAATTAGTAAGAAAAATCTTGAGCTGACGATGAAAAAAATTGAAGAAGGCGTCGTTGCTAAAAATGAGCGCTTCAAAATACAAGCACAGCTGGACAATGAACAATGGAATTTAATCTCTATTTCCAATCAGCTCAGTCAAAACATATTAGATTTAAAACAATTATTAAACATTTCCCTCGAAAAAGAAATTGTGCTACAAGCGTTTGATTTAACAGATATTGACATCCAAAAAACAATGCATCATCAAGCAAAAGAAGCGTGGGAATCCAGTCCTTCATTGATGGCAAAAAAAATCAATATAGAAAAATCCCGAATCGCTTTTGATATGTCAAAATCGAGTCTTTATCCTTCTTTAAATTTAGGCTTCAACACGGGAACTACATACTCTTCTTTTAATAGATTTCTAAATTTTGGAGAGCAAGTAGAGAATAATTTGAATAAATCAATTAGCCTCAATGCCAATATTCCTATTTTTAATCAATTCCAAACTCGAAACAAAATAAAAGAGGCTTCTTTTAACATTCAACGTGCCGAAATAGAATATGAAATAGAAAAACAAAAAACCCATAAATCTATTTTGCAAGCAATGCAAAATTTGCAAGCATCCGAAAAAAAACTACACGCGTCCAAATCCAGTTTTCAATCCAGTAAGATGAGCTTTGAGAATGATGCAATAAAATACAGCGTAGGAAAAATTGGAACGAATGAGTTGAATATGAGCAAAAGCACCTTTTTTAATGCCAGCGCAGCCCTTATCAAAGATAAATATGAAATGATTTGGAATTATTATGTGTATAAAATATATGTGAATGAAACGGTAAGTTTCTAAAAAATATACGTCATCACAAAATCCTCAAAACAATAAACAGATACTTGTTTACTTATCGATTTTTCTTCAAGAATCGTTTCGGTTTCTAGCATATTATTCCGAACATTTTTTATAATCAAATGCTCTTTGAAATGCAATAATTTGCTGTCAAAATATTTATAAAGCGTTTCCTTGGCGCTCCATATCAAGGTTAATTTTTCGAGATTCTCTCCTTGTTCAAAATCCAATGTGTGCAAAAATTTATGTTTTACTTTCAATACTTTTTCGGTAATTTTTTCCAAATCAATGGAAACATTTTTCTCTTTTGAGATAATAACCGCCACATAACTATGCGAATGCGTAATAGAAAAATGATACTTAGCATTTTCAAAAAAAGGCTTTCCATTTTCATTTTTATACAACAAAAGTAACCTATTCTCATTAGATATTTTCTTCAACAAATAGCGCGAAGCCAGCCATTGCATGCGTTTGAACGGATGTTTGATGGATTCATATTCCATGAAATCATATTCTGAAAAATCGATACTGGATGAAAAAAAATCGGGTTCTTCTTCTATTTTCCAAATAGCAATTTGAGTATCAAGAGACACATTTTTTTCAAAAACCAACCCCATAAATGCTATCCTTCAAAATTCAATGAAAAAATAAAGCCACGTGGATATAAACCTCTCAAAACAGATTGGTTCAGTGGTGATTGATCCGTCCCCAAAACATTATTGAGACTATGCTGAAATTTAATTTCGGGAGAAAATATAAAATAAGGAAAAAAATACTGAATCCCAATACCATATTCCATAGAAAAATTATCCTTTTTTAGCGTAATTCTATTGGGCTCTTCTCTAGGACGATACTGTGGAATTATATTATAATCATACCGAATGCCCGCCAATACAAAAACTCTCAAATCTTTGATAGGAGCACTTTTATAGCGCACAATCAATGGAAAAGACAAGTAAGTGGTATTCAAATTGCTCTTCATTTGAGTGCCATTTTCCATATCATAGATAATATTTTTCTCGCCAAACATCATGGTGGGTACAATTCGCAAATCAAAATGCGGATTTATCTGCCAATTGCCAATTAATCCAAGATTAAAACCAGGTCCCGACTTTGTGTAGACCGAAAGAATGCTGTCATTATTGGATTGAATAGGCATTCTATCTATCGCAAAATTGGTGCCATTGGCGGCTAATGAAATCCCCCAATAAAAAGCTTTTTGGCCTTTTTCATAAAAATTGAGTTGACTTTTTGCGGTAAAACAAAAATGCATTCCAATTAAAAAAATAAAAAACTTCCTTGCGCTCAAATTATAATTTTAGGATTTTTCGGCTAAATATAGCGTACATATTCCAAACGTCAAAGGAATACATTTAGTATTTACATATCCTACCTCTCGCATCAATTGATTGAATACTTCACCTTGCGGAAATGCTTCTACAGAACTAGGCAAATACTTGTATGCCGAGTCGTCTTTTGAAAACAACTTGCCAATAAACGGCGTTATATATTTGAAATGAAAGATAAATAAATATTTGATCAAAAGATTTTTTGGAAATGAAGGCTCTAAAATAGCAATTCTGCCTCCTGATTTTAAAACACGGTGCAATTCCATCAATCCCGCTTGTAGATTCTGAAAATTTCTAACCCCAAAGCCAACGGTAATGGCATCGAAAAAATCGTTGGAATAATTCAAATGCTCTGCATCGCCTTTTACAAATTCGATTTTATCACTTACTTTTCTCGATTTGCTTTTTTCAATACCTACATCCAACATATTTTGAGATAAATCTATCCCTATTACCTTATCTGGATTTAGAGCCAAAGCCTCAAAAGCAAAATCGCCTGTACCTGTAGCCATATCCATAATTATTTTGGGAGCAAGGCTCTGTAGCTCTTTGATAGCTCGTTTTCGCCACAAAATATCGATACCTGCGCTCAACAAATGATTCAAAAAATCATACTTCACGGCAATATTGTCAAACATTTGTTCTATTTGAATCTTTTTCTCATCGGACGATTCTGAATAGGGCTTTAACTTTTCTACTTCGTTCATTCTTTGTTTTTAAAAAACGATTATACAATCTATTAAAACAGAAAAAACTATCTTTGTATTTTTCTATCAAATACAAAAATAGTAATGAAAATTCAAACCACTCGATTTATTGGTTCTTTTAATAAAATTAGCGAATTGCCACAAGCCGAAATTCCCGAGTTTTGTTTCATTGGTAGAAGTAATGTAGGAAAATCTTCCTTAATAAATTATTTGTGTAGCAAAAAAGATTTGGCCAAAGTAAGTTCTACGCCTGGAAAAACACAATCCTTAAACTTTTTCCTAATCAATGAAAATTGGCACTTGGTAGATTTGCCGGGATATGGGTATGCTAGAAGAAGCAAATCGCTTCGAAATGATTGGGAAAAGACCATGTATAAGTATTTTATTGAAAGAGAAACGCTTATCAATATTTTCATCCTTATCGACAGCCGAATACCGCCACAAAAATTGGATTTAGAACTCATTGACTGGTTTGGCGAACATCAAATTCCATTTTCTATTATTTTCACAAAAGCCGATAAACGCGATTTGAAAAATAGCATGAAAAATATTGAACTCTTTAAATCCAAAATGCAAGAAAACTGGGAAGAAATCCCTACTGATTTCATTACATCCAGCGAAGAGAAAAAAGGAAAAGAAGAGATTTTAGCACTTATAGAAACTTTAGTTTCGCAATCCATCTAATAAATACTCTATCGCTTCCCAAAACTACACCATACAATCCTAAAACGGAAAGGATGGCTGTAAAATAGTTAAACGACAGCGAAGTCCATTGACTCAACCCATACCAAATTCCAACAAATCCAAGCGATAAAACCAAAGGTTTTATCAGTAAAAAAAGCCATGCTGTGTCTAATCGCTGCGCATATTTTAGCTGCATAGCAAATAATATCAATACAAAAAGAATGCCATTGAGCAAAAACCATGAAAAACAAGCGCCTTCTAGTCCGTAGTTTTTAGTTAAAAAATATACCGCTGGCAAGAAAAATAGCGTACTGAGTGCGTATGTTTTGACCAAAAAAGTAAACCGTTCCATAGCCAGCAAATAATTATTGGCAGTATACATGATTCCATTGAACATACTACCCAGCATTAGCCAACGAAATGCTACTTGAAGCGATTGGGATAAAATAGAATCTCCAGTCCATAAAATGAGTACATCTAATGCAAATACATATAGATAAACCGAGATTGGAATAAAAATAAAATTGAAAAACTTTGTATAAAAATTAAATCTCGAAAATTTTGAAAAAGGTCGATGTGCTAAAACATCTTTAGAAATATCAGGAAAAAATGCATTTTTAAGCGTGGTACTAATCAATTGAAAGCTAGTAACAACAACAAAAATCAAGCTATACAATCCATACGCATTCAATGTAAGCAATTTGCTGATAATCAACTTATCCACGTCCGTCATTACAAAAACCAAAATGCCTAAAACCGAAAAACCAAAGGTCATTTTCTTGATTTCTTTTAAAGAATGCCAATTGAACGCAAATGGTTGAGAATAGGAAGGCAATGCCATTCGAAATTTTATCCAAAGCACCAAGGTATTTAACGCATGAATAAAGAGCATCCAGAGCAAAAAAACATAGATTGTTTTGCCAAAAATCAAAAGACATCCATAAGCCCCCACCGTTTTCAAAATAGAAAAAATGGTGGCATACATATTGGCTTGCACTTGCTTCCCTAATCCAAAAAGTCCACTATTGTAAAGACTAATTGGCCATTGAACAAAAATAACTCCCGAAATGAGTACAAAAATTAAGGAAATAGATTCTGTTGAGAACTCATTACTTGAAAACCAATAAGGCATCCACAAAAAACTCATCAATACTAAACAACAAAGAATAATAATTCCTATTAGAAAATAAAGCCACTCAATCGACACAATAAGAGCATGCGATGAGGCAAGAGTTCCAGTAGCTTTGCGTTGAGACAATTCTTTTGACAGAATATTTCCCAAACCTAAATCCATGAGCCCCAGCCCACTTAAAATCATGGTCATGGCTCCAATAAGTCCATAGGATTCATTTCCCAAAGATTTGAAAAAAATGGGGACAAATAAAATGGATAAGACAAGAGAAATTAACTTGCTAAAAACACCCGATAAAATATTTTTATAGAGCATTCGAGACCCAATTATTTTTTATATTGATGGGTTTCTTGAAAAGGCGTATAATAATTTTCAATAAATTGTTTTTTGTAATCCTTATATTCAATTACACCACCAATTAAATGAAAAAATCGAACTAAATAATATGGAATATCTATTTGATATTTCAAAAATCCACTTCTACTACTTGTAGGATATAAATGATGGTTATTATGCCATTCTCCAGCTACATATCCTGGCCAAATTTGATTGATAGAATAATCTTTTCTATTATAATCATCTGATCCCCATGCTTTTTCGCCTTTTCCTTTTCCATGCCCTTCGTAGTTAAAGGTTCTAATGCCTACTGCCCATACAAATGTTCCTGAAAAACATGCTATCAACATATTTACGCCTCCAAATCCAGTAAATTGACCTACAAAATAAAAAACAGCAGCCCAAAAACTCCAATTCAACACCCAATTTAATAATATATACGAAGGTGGTACTACACTCGCGTATTTTTTATAAGCTTCGTAGCTATTAATAGGACAACCTGTATGTCTCATCAATTTTGAGGCTTGATGATAATCTTCTTCGCTTAAGTTTCTATTGAGCAATTGATGATTCGTATCGGCAAAAAAGCAATAGAAGAAGCCTCCAAATGCATTGTATGGATCGCCTGGCATATCACTTTTCTCATGATGAATATGATGCGATAATACATATATTTCTTCGGGCACTACTTTTACAACTAATTGTTGTCCAATAAAACGCCAAAAACTATTTTTAAATGTAAAAGCAGCATGTGTACAATATCTATGATACCAAAA
>JBIILY010000255.1:0-2938 GCA_044338225.1 Chitinophagales bacterium | reverse complement strand
AACTTGAAGAAATCCCAAGAAAGCGAAAATTTTGTAAGCAATAAAATGAATGCTGGGGAAAGACAAAGAATCCAAAACCAACCTAAGAAAGGCAACCAATTTTTTAAATCTTTAAAAATATTGATTCGCATTAAAAATTCATTAAAAAGTTGTCCAAAAGTGGGTTTGATAAAATTTCCTTCTGCATCGGCCCAGCCATAAGAGGGAGTTTCTAGGATATAATCATTTAATTTCATGATTTTTTTTATTTTTATTTAGTGCAAATATAACTATTTTTCTACGAAAATATTTAAACAAAACATTTTTTGCATCTTTTGGTCAAAAAAAGCCCCTGATTTGTCAAACTCTTGTCCTATCATCAGTTCGAGAAACTAACTTTGTACTACAAAATTCAATATTATGAACTATAATCACATTGTATATTTTATCTTATCAATCGTTGTGTATCTCATTAGTTTTTACTTCTTTGTATTGAAGCAAGAATTGGAATCGGAAAGTTAAAAATGCCAATCATTAATCTATATTATTTTATTAAAAAATTTAACTTTTACTTGACCTAAAGCATAGTACTTTTGTAATAAAAATTATAAAAGATGAATGCTTTCGAACTTTACAATCCTACGAAATTAATTTTTGGCATGGATAGCTTTTCAAAAATAGCAAATGAGATACCAAAAGACGCTAAGGTACTAATGACTTATGGCGGTGGCAGTATCAAAAAAAATGGCGTATATGAGGCTATCACGAAGGAGTTGGCGCATTTGAATATAGTGGAATTTGGAGGAATAGAACCCAATCCTACCTTTGAGACATTGTCTAAAGCTTTGGAAATAATTAAAAATGAAAATATTACCTTTTTGCTTGCTGTAGGGGGAGGTAGCGTAATAGATGGCTCTAAATTCTTAGCTGCAGCAGCTCGCTACGAAGGCGACGCATGGGATATTCCAAAAAAAGGAATTCGAGTAGCTACGGCTATGCCTTTTGGAACAGTACTTACCTTGCCTGCTACAGGTTCGGAGATGAACTCTGGTGCTGTAATTACCAATAAAACTACAGGTGAAAAACTAGGAATGGGAAGCCCTGCTTTATTCCCAAAATTTTCTATCTGCAATCCAAATGTGATAAAGAGTATTCCCAAAAGACAACTTCAAAATGGACTAATCGATGCTTACACTCACGTATTGGAACAATACATTACCTATCCTACTGGCGCTGTACTTCAAGACAGAATTGCGGAATCGATAATACAATCTTTAATTGAAATTGCTCCTAAACTCATCAATGATCCTTTTGATGAAAAAATTGCAGGTAATTTCATGTGGTGTTGTACTATGGCACTCAATGGATTGATCCAAAAAGGAGTACCTACCGACTGGAGTACCCACATGATAGGACATGAATTGACCGCGATGTATGAAATAGACCATGCTAGAACCTTGGCTATTATTTTTCCACACCTTTACAAATTGAAATTTGAAAATAAAAAAGAGAAATTGGCGCAATACGGAAGCCGTATTTTTGGAATAACGGGAAATATAGATGACGTAGCCAAAATGGCTATTGAAAAAACAGTGGCTTTTATACACGCTATAGGGATGGATACGCAGTTAAGTCAATATACTTCCGATTATGAAAAAGCTCCCGCCGCTATTCGCAAGACATTTGAAGCACGAAATTGGGTTGCCTTGGGCGAACGAAAAGATATTACACCCGAAGATGTTGAGAAGATTGTAAAAATGAGTTTTTAATTCCAAGAAAGGTTTCTTTTATTTATTCTTATTTTTCTTCTTATATTTGTAGCATGTATTGGCGTTGGGCATTATGGCTTTTGTTTGTTTTTTTTTCAAAAATATCTTATGGACAGCAGTGTCCTACCTTTAATTTTTTTAAATTAAATGAGTCTATAGCTATCCAAAAATTCTGCAGAATTGATAGCATGAGATTTTCTGCTGATGTCAAAAATACGTTAGGCATTGATAGTATTGAGTTCTATTGGGATTCTGTTGCCAATTTTAATCCTTATGTAGGACAAGGCAAGAAAATTACTACTACGAGCATCAAATCTTCTATATCGGCTACGCCCTGTGACATTTGTCCACAAATACAAGCTATATTTATCAATGCTTGTAATGGATCGGGATTGGAGTCCGATAATGAATTTTTGATTTTCAATTCAGGTTCAGGATTCAAAGCCAGCGATATTCAATTAAAATATAATGCTAATAACTCAGGGCAAGATGGACACATCAATTTAGGGAGTAGTATATGTGGAATTCAAACACCTAGTATAGGACTTATGGATTCTATTCAAAAAAACACAGGATGTAACAATTTGAATGTTTTGGCTATTGGCCCCAATGATACGTTGCCCCCAAATGCAACTGTAATTTTTTTTCATAGCAAAACCGTAACAAAACGGTATGATTTATCCAATTTTTGCAAAAGTGGGAACACTCTGTATGTTATGCAATCTAGTTGCAAAAGAACTATCGGTGCTTATGGCAATTCTAGCTCCAGCAATACAGATAGCATAGTGCTTACCCTCAAAAATTGTTCAAAATGCCGGGATGTATTTAAACATTTAAGAGTTTCTATGAATAATACAGACGGAACGTATGCCGTACGTCATAGTAGCGGTATATCTTCCTTAGCAAATGGCTCTCTATTGCTCAATACAGCTAACCCTTGCGAAGGGCCTCTCACTAATTTTACACCTGCATTTTTGGATGTAGCTCCTGTCAAATTTAATATCAATGACCTTTCAAAAAGCAATTCAAATTTTGGGATATGTGGATATGACACCCTTTATCTAAAAGCAATATTCAAAAATCACCCTAATTCATTTTCTTGTAAAAACACCGCAGTAGGTGCAGCAAGTAATGTTATTAAAACCTTAATATATTGTCCTGATGTTTTCATTACAGGCGATTATGTTTTT
>JBIILY010000257.1:0-2915 GCA_044338225.1 Chitinophagales bacterium | reverse complement strand
TGTCTTATGGAATGGTAGTGAGCAAAGATGGTAGTAAATTCAAATCGCGCGAGGGAACAGCTGTAGATGCCGATGACATCATTGCGGCTACGATAGAAGAAGCAAAAAAACAAACCTTGGCAAGTGGCAAGGCCAATCATTTTTCGGAAGAGTATCTTCAAGAATTATCAAAAATTATTGGATTAGGAGCACTACGATTCGGTATGTTGAAAGTCAATTTGAAAAAATCAATTCCTTTTGATCCTGCGGAATCGGTAGATATGCAGGGCGATACAGGTACTTTTGTTCAGTATAGTTTTGTGCGTACACAAGCCATCTTGAATAAAGAAAATTATACGTTTTCCCCTTCGGAAATTCCAGCAAGTATGGAAAAAGAAGAAAAAGATTTGCTGATCCATATAGCTCAGTTCAATAAAGTACTACATCTTGCGGCTTCGCAGTACGATCCTACTGAAATTGCACAGTTTGTTCTCACTTTAGCCAAATTGTTTAATCGATTCTATACCAAACATCAAATTCTCAATGTAGAAGATCCAAATTGTAAGAATTTTAGATTATATTTGACCTATGTGTCTAATTTCTTTATACAAAAATCATTGTATTTGCTTGGTATCAAATCACCTGAAAAAATGTAATATATGATTACGTATAATCCCAAAGATTGGTTTACTTTTATATTCAAAATTCATAAAGAAGATACATTCAAGGAATTGTACAAAATGATGATTTTCTTGGCTGTCTATTGTTTAGTCATCACCTATTTGGAAAAGGAATTTTTTAATCTTTCTCAAGATGCGCCTATAAAAAATGTGACCTTGATTCATACCTTGTTAGGCTTTGTTCTATCTATGCTTTTGGTTTTTAGAACCAATACCGCTTATGACCGTTGGTGGGAGGGAAGAAAGTTGTGGGGAAGCCTTACAAATTGCAGCCGAAATTTTGCTATGAAGCTGGATGCAATATTAGATGAAAATGATGAAGAAAATAGAACCTATTTTGCACGAAGTATTTCTCTTTTTGCACACGTTCTAAAATCGCATCTGTCCAGCGAAGATACTCGTATTATGATTTCTTCCAATGAATTTAAAGATTTAAAAATCCCCAATAGGGCAGAGCATACTCCCATAAGTTGCACCAATTCAATATATCAACGATTGATAGCACTTTATCGCCTCAAAAAAATGAGCGATGCAGAATTGAGAATGATTGAAAATGAGTTAAAAATTTTTATGGAAGTTTGTGGCGGTTGTGAACGAATCAAAAATACACCCATTCCTTTTTCTTATTCCTTATTTATCAAAAAATTTATATTTTTTTATATCATGACTATGCCTATTGGATATTGTCTTACCATAGGTTATTGGAGTGTGCCTCTAGTTGTATTTGTTTTTTACATTATTGCCAGCCTTGAAGTCATCGCAGAAGAAATTGAAGACCCTTTTAATTTTGACAGCAATGATATTCCTACAGATGTGATAGCGAATAATATTGAAAGACATATTCATGCTGTATTAGTTAATAAAAATTGATGAAAAAAATTATTTCCAAATTTTTTCTAGGGAAGCATGATTCTGTTTATACAAATAATAGAAGTTCGATACAACTCCAAGTTAAAAATTTAAAATCTATTTGGAATAATGAAAGTTATGAAGATGTAGGAATAGAGCGAATCGTAAGATTATTGCTAGCAATAGCCCCTTTCTTATTTCCGGGATTGTATATCAAGCATTTTTTTGAGAAATATGGTTTTTCTGCAAAAGTTATTGCCATAGATATTTTTGTAATATTTAAGACATTTTTACCTTTTTTACTGTTAATTTTCAATCAACTTAACCATCCTATTTGGTTGGGAATATCTATTTATCTGATGTTGGAGACTATTTCATATATTCCTATTCAAATTTTTGCATCGGATCATACTATTAGCCAAAGTGGATTCAAACGGACAAATATTCTAGTTTTTTTTAATTATTTGGAAGTAGTGTTTACCTTTGCTTATATCCACTACATAGGAAATTATTTCAATCAAGAGCTCGCACATTTTATCGATGCGGTTTATATTAGTTTCGTCTTTACGTCCACAATAGGTTTGGGCGATTTTTATCCTATTTCTATGCTTGGAAAAATTATAGTTTGTTGTCAATCATTATTTTATATAAGCTATATCGTACTTTTTATCAATTTTGCAAACCAAAAGATAAAGGAGTAGTGAATATGATATCTATAATTGATTCAGATAGAAAGTTTAATTCATATAATATTTTTCTAATGTAGATAATCTAAATCAGGTATAGAAATGCCTTGATTTTTTAGCGAAATTAAAATTTGTGCACGATGATGTGTCCCATGATTCAAAATATCACAACTTTTAAATGAACTGTTTTCGTTTTTAATGTTTTGAAAATGAACAGATTGTTCTAGATTGGGCGCCGTTTCTAAATAGGCTCGTATCTTTTGAACGTTAGCTTCCATTATTGGTCTAAATTCTATGATATTTAGATTGTCGTCAAACCAAGAAAGGTCTACAGGCAAGCCTAGTATTCGATGAACCCAAACTCTTTGAGCCTCGAGAATATGATGAAACATCAGAATATCTTTGTCTATGACTTTTTGATGTTCTAATATTGTTAAAATTTCATTATTAGCCCAATAATCGTAGTTAATTAATTCATGAAACAACGATTTCATAAAATAATCTTAATTAGCTACTTCTACAACTGGAATCTCTCTAGGCACAGCATAATTAGCCAATCTGTAGTTTTGAGTTTGGCTCAATTGAGGATTTTTCACATGCCATTCAAATTCATCTCTAAAATGACGCAATGCAGCAGCAACAGGCCACGCCGCCGCCTCTCCTAATGGACAAATGGTATTTCCGTCAATAGATTTTTGGATACTCCATAATAAATCGATAT
>JBIILY010000256.1:0-2932 GCA_044338225.1 Chitinophagales bacterium | reverse complement strand
TACCATTTTCAAGTTCGCTTCATTGATATCTGCTATAGAAAGAATGGCATTTTCTTTTGCCAAATGATCTATCAAATATTGACCTACGTGTCCAGCACCTTGCAACGATACTTTTACACCGCTCAAAGACTCACTTCCCGATACTTTTTTCCAGCTCGCTTTTATAGCCAAATACACGCCATAGGCCGTAAAAGGACTAGGATCGCCGCCACCGCCCAAATAGACAGGTTTGCCCGATACATGATTGGTTTCCAATGAAATATATTCGATTTCTTTTGTAGAAGTTCCTACATCCTCTGCGGTAATATATTTTCCGCTCAATTTCTCTACAAATTTTCCGTATCGTCTCCAGAAAAATTCATCTCTAATCGTTTGATCATCCGCCAAAATCACCGCTTTTCCGCCACCGAGGTTAATCCCACTGATAGAAGATTTAAACGTCATGCCACGGCTCAATCGAAGCACATCCTGCAACGCATCGGCTTCCGAATTATATTTCCATACTCTTGTACCTCCCAAAGAAGGTCCCAAAGTAGTGTCATGTACCGCAATAATCGCTTTCAAACCCGTCTCTTTGTCGTTGCAAAAAACGACTTGTTCGTGCTCTGTATCAGCTAGTTGTGTAAACAAATTAGATTGTAAAGAACTCATTTAATGTTTAATTTTTTAGACCACAATATTACGGCAAAAAAGCCAAAACCATTGAATTATTTTAGGGCGCTTTTTCGTGCTATCCGCTATATCTCTTACGCTTTGCTTCAGAGGATGCCGCTGCTATCACGAGCGCATGACCACATTTACCGCTCCCGATTTCCATTCGCTCTGTTCTTCCGTCCTTCCAGAAAATTTTCACTATAAATCAAAAAATAAACAAAACTATTTTTGTTGAAAATTTATCTGGAATCTCTTCAAGGCTATCATGTATAAGCTATAAGCAAAAAAACCTCAAACTTTCATTATAAATCACCCTTCACCCCCAACATCAAAATCCCTACAAAGAAAACGACTTTTAGGACAAAGCTGGCTTGAGAATAACTATTTTTAAACGTAAAAACACTTTGTAGCAATAACAAAGAAGCTACAAGTCCTTTTCCCCAGACAGGTATATCTAGGCCGATTAATAAATAGAATGTAGCAAAAGACAATAAAACGGTTACGATTTTGATTTGATTTAAGGGCAGCAAAATAGGCAAAGTTTTGTAACCAAATTGCTTATCCACGTCTTTGTCTTCCAGGTCTTTTATTATTTCCCGCAAGAGCGATAGCACAAAAATAAATCCTAAAAACAGGTAATTGGCACTATTCAATTGTCCTTCTAGCCAAAAAATATATAAAATAGCATTAGAGGATAAAATAGCCACTGCCAGATTTCCTATAAAAGCAATTTTTTTGAGATAACAATTGTATAAATACAAAAGCGTACCACTTATCAAGAGCATATAGCCGTGTATGCTATTACCCGATATAAAAAAATAAATCGTACTCAAAATAGTGCCTAAAAAAACTACTTGTACGATATAATGAGAAAGATTGAAATATTGATTCAAGAAAATATTGACCCGATTTTTCCCTATGGTATCTAGCTCAAAATCCAAAAGATTGTTTTGAAGAAATCCAGCTGCTGTAAGCGAAAAGGTAAACCCTATTGCCAAAGCGATATCTACATTAAAAGCTTGACAGAGAATCCCTTGCGCACAAGCGATAGCCAAGACGTTGAAAATTCGTATAGATTTAAAAAAATCTACAAAAATATTATGCATGTTGTTTTAGAATCATATCTGTCATCAGCTGATAGATTTGATGTAGATCGGGATAATCGGTAAGCATTTCTTGCTGACGAGAAATGGTGTCCAAATCTTTTCTAACCGCAGGACCTGTCTGCATTTTGTGCGGTGTATCCAGTTTGAGTTTATCTACCGTATTTTGGATTAGTGGTAATAAAATCTTGAAATCCACATCTTTGGCCTTCAAAAAAGAATCCATAGAGGCAAAAAGGGCATTCGTGAAATTATTGACAAAAACACCCGCTATATTCAAATATTGTCTTTTGGTTTCGTCCAACTCATAGACATGATTGGAAATAGAACGCGCAAAATCCTTTATCAACTGCGTACTTTCGGCATTATTTCCCTCTACTACGATAGGAATATTTTTAAAATCGATAGGTACATTTTTGGTAAAGGTTTGAATAGGATAAAAAATCCCAAAATTAGAGCTAGAAGCTTGGAGCAATTCTTTGGAACGATTACCCGACGTATGCACCACCAATTTGTCTTTCAAATTGAATTTTGTAGCCATAGATTCTATGGCGTCATCTTTTACACACACGATATAAATATCGCCATCGGGAGAAAGCTCGCCAATATTGCCAATAACATTGGAATTGGAAGAGTGCATTTGGATATTTGAAAGTGTACGATTGTAGATTTGAAGCAGTTTATGCCCCGATGCCGTAATGCTTTTTATAAGATGATAGGCCACATTTCCCCCTCCAATAATGACAATTTTTTTACTTTTCATGATATAGCTGTTGATTTTGACAATAATTTTTTCTTTATTTCTACAAAAAAATGTATTTTTGCAAAACTAAGAAATTCAAATCAAATTTGAATAGAAAACAATACGCAAATTTACTACCTGTTGATAATAACTTGAAAACTCAAGCATAATTCCGTTACCTTTGTGAAGAAAAATTTTCACATTTTTTAATACTTTATCTATATGTTTAAAAACAAATTACTTTTTATATTCGCCTTATCTACAATTTGTTATTTAAGTTCCAGTTTTAATAGTAATAAAAAACTATTGCATCCCAATGTAAAAAGTAAAGCTTTTTATATTGAGGAAAAAATGCGTATAAACCACAATGAAAACGTTAGAAAAAAGATTGTTAATTTTGTATATAAAAATTTCAAGATTGTTTGTATTTTTC
>JBIILY010000010.1:0-10932 GCA_044338225.1 Chitinophagales bacterium | reverse complement strand
AGTGCCTCGCCAAAAGCAACCGCTTTTGCAGCAATGACATGTTCCAATGGACCGCCCTGTGTGCCAGGAAATACCGCACTATCTATCAATTCCGACATTTTACGAATTTCACCTTTTGGATTGGTAAGTCCCCATGGATTGTCAAAATCGCGACCAATCATGATAACACCACCTCTAGGTCCACGCAAGGTTTTGTGTGTAGTACTACTTACTATATGACAATAAGGAACAGGACTGCTCATCAATCCTGCTGCTATCAACCCTGCTGTGTGCGATACATCGGCCAAAACCAAAGCGCCCACTTCATCGGCAATTTCTCTAAAACGTTTAAAATCCCACTCTCTAGAATAAGAAGATGCGCCACATATAATCAATTTTGGCTTTACTTCTCTAGCTTTTGCTGCTACTTTTTCCATGTCAATAGTTCCCGTGCTTTCTTCCACACCATAGAAATGCGGACTGTATAATTTTCCCGAAAAATTCACTGCCGAGCCGTGTGTAAGATGCCCACCATGCGACAAATCAAATCCCAAAATAGCATCGCCCGGTTTTAATACCGCAAGCATTATCGCAGCATTGGCTTGAGCGCCAGAATGTGGCTGTACATTGGCATATTCTGCACCAAATAATTGGCACAATCTATCTATGGCCAATTGTTCTATTTGATCCACAACACTACATCCTCCATAATATCGCTTTCCTGGATAGCCCTCCGCATATTTATTGGTAAGACAACTTCCCATAGCACGCATTACGGCTTCCGAAGTGTAATTTTCGCTCGCTATAAGTTCCAATCCTTCCTTTTGTCTTTCGTATTCTGCTGATATTAAATCAAAAATCACCTTATCGTTACTCATTATCTTTTAATTTTTTTGCAAATATAAAAACCTACAACGGAATATTACTTTTTTTTTATTTAATTTTAGCTAATCCTGTTGCAAATTGAGAGAATCGGAGCTATTCGCTTCTATCTCTTTTTCAAAATGCCCCGATAAAGCGCCCCAAAAAATAAAAAAAAACATTTGATTTAAAATAATCTTCGTACTTTTGCACCCGAATTAATAAAAGACGAGACTCTTCGAGGTTCAAAATTGGGTTTAAATATTCTAAGAGTTTTGTTGTTTATTAAAATTATTTAATAACAAAAAAACTTTTTAAAAATGAATTTTGAACAACTAGGCTTGTGCGAAGCTTCGCTTAAAGCATTGAACAAATTAGGTTTTACCGAACCTACTCCTATCCAAGAACAATCTATTCCTGCATTATTGGCCGATGATATCGACCTATTGGGTTTGGCACAAACTGGAACAGGAAAAACGGCAGCTTTTGCATTACCGATTATCGAAAAAATTGACGCAAACAACAAAAGCCCTCAGGCATTAATATTATGTCCTACTAGAGAATTGTGCTTGCAAATTACATCTGACATTGAGAAATTTTTAGCCTTTAACTCCGAAATTAGAGCCGTAGCCATCTACGGAGGTGCTAGTATTGTAACTCAAATTAGAGAACTGCGTAGAGGCGTTCAAATTATTGTAGCCACTCCAGGAAGAATGATTGATGTAATAGACCGAGGTGAAGTGCGATTTGGCGATATAAAAATTGTGGTATTGGACGAAGCAGACGAAATGTTGAACATGGGCTTCAAAGAAAGCATCAATCAAATTTTGTCTAAAACACCCGACGAGAAAAACACATGGTTATTTACAGCTACCATGCCAAAAGAAATCAAAATGATTACAAAAAAATACATGAACAATCCTATGGAGGTTCAGGTATCCGGTAACAAAGGAAACGATAATATTGAGCATGAATTTTATCTTGTAAATGCACGTGATAAATACAATGCTTTAAAAAGATTGGTGGATTTCAACCCTGATATTTTTGGAATTGTATTTTGTAGAACAAAAAATGAAACAAAAGAAATTGCAGATCAATTGATACGCGATGGTTATAATTCGGATGCTTTGCATGGCGATTTGACTCAGCAACAACGTGATATTGTAATGAATCGATACAGAGAAAGATCGCTTCAACTACTTATTGCTACCGATGTAGCGGCTAGGGGAATTGACGTAAGCGATGTAACGCACGTTATTAATTACGCACTTCCTGATGACCTAGAAAGTTACACGCACCGAAGTGGTCGTACGGCTAGAGCGGGCAAAAAAGGAGTTTCTATTGCTATTATCACCAAAAAAGATATTGGCAAAATCAATGAAATAGAACGTATGATTGGCAAAAAATTTGTAAAATCTACGGTACCTACAGGATTTGATGTATGCGAAAAACAATTGTTCACGATCATTGACAAAGCTAAAGCGGTAGAAGTGAATGAAGAGCAAATGGAGCCATACATGGAAAAAATAAATGCGGCATTTGAAGGACTTGAAAAAGAAGAAATCATCAAACGTTTTGCTTCATTAGAATTCAATAGATTTTTGGATTATTACAAAAATTCTCAGGATTTGAATATGAGCGATACAGCAAGAAGAGAGCGTGGCGAAGGCGAACGCGGTGCTCCACAGGCACAGACAGGATTTACGCGTTTCTTTATCAACGTAGGTGATATGGACGATTTAAGAAGAGGTGATTTATTGAAATTTGTATGCGACAATTCTAATGTAAAAGGAACTGCTGTAGGCAAAATAGATATGAAAGGCATGTACAGCTTCTTTGAAGTAGAGTCGGAATTTAAAGGTCAAATTTTGAGTGGATTGAAAGGCTTGACCATGAATGGCAGAAGTGTACGAGTAGATGAAGCAGGTGCAGAAGGCACTGGCGGCGGCGAACGCAGAAGTGGCGGTTTTGGTGGTGAGAGAAGAGAACGTAGCGACAGAGGAAGCTTTGGCGGCGAACGCAGAAGCGGTGGATACGGAGACAGAAGAAGCGGCGGAGGCGATAGAAACAGCAGCTTTGGTGGCGGCGACAGAAACAGTAGCTTTGGTGGTGAGAGAAGAGAACGTAGCGATAGAGGAAGCTTTGGCGGCGGTGAGCGAAGAAGTGGCGGTGGTGAGAGAAACAGCAGCTTTGGTGGCGAGCGCAGAGAACGAAGCGACAGAGGTAGCTTTGGTGGTGGCGATAGAAACAAAAGCTATGGCAATAACGACAGAAGTAGCAGTTCTTTTGAAACCAATAGAAACTCTAGCTTTGACAAAAAAGACGATGCTTCTAGCACAGACAAACCAAAAAAAAGAGAGAATAAATTCCCTTATTCTTTAGATTAAGATTTCGTTTAGCTTAGGAAATTTACCCAATTTGATTTCCTAAATTATACCATAAACCAAAAAGCAACTAATTTATTTAGTTGCTTTTTTTATGTGGAGGAAAAATATATTTTCTAAATTTACATTAGTAAACAACAACCCTACTCTATCCTTTCCAATTTCGCTTTTGCGGCTTCGCTGCTGGATACATTAGAAAATTCTATAATAAGATGCTGCGGTGTTTGTTTCATATTGATACCTACGGGATTGTTGGACACAAACTGGAGCAATTTGCCAAAAATATCGGATTGATAATATCTGGAATCTTGATTTTGGATCAAATAGCATTTCATTTTGCCATTTTTGAGAATAATGCGTTCTATTCCTAGCTTTGTAGCCACCCATTTGAGACGAATAGCGTTGCAGATTTCAAACACTTGTGGTGGAAATTTTCCAAATTTATCTTTCAATTGCGTGAGATATTTTTGCATTTCGTCTTCATTCTCTATTTGATTGAATTCGGTATAAATGTTCATACGCTCCTGACTTTGAGGAATATATTCATCGGGGATAAAAAGATCAAAATCACTTTCGATGACACAATCTTTTGCATAGACAATGTCTTCTGCTTTGGTTTCGTACAAATCGCTGTATTCGCCTTCTTTGAGCTCCGTAATGGTTTCTTCCATAATTTTCATAAAGGTATCGTAGCCAATATCTGATATAAAACCACTCTGTTCACCACCCAAAAGATTTCCTGCACCTCTCAAATCTAAATCGCGCATAGCTATTTGAAATCCACTACCCAGCTCCGCATTTTGTTCAATGGCACGAAGTCTTTGCTTGGCTTCGTTGGTCAATGAATGAATATTGGGGCACAAAAGGTAGCAATACGCTTTTTTGTTGCTACGTCCCACACGTCCACGCATTTGATGCAAATCGCTCATCCCAAATTGGTGTGCGTTGTTGATAATAATGGTATTGGCATTGGGAATATCAATGCCCGATTCAATGATATTGGTACTAAAAAGCACATCATATTTTTTGTCCATAAAATCCACAAAAATCTCTTCCAATTTATCGCCATCCAACTGCCCATGCGCCAAGACCATTTCTATATTAGGCATAATATTTTGTAGAGTAGCTTTGAGCTGTTCCAATTCTTTGATTCTATTATTGACAAAGAAAACTTGCCCGCCACGAAACACTTCGTTTTCGATAACTTCTTTTATAAATTCGGGTTCAAACTGCGCAATTTCGGTATATACCGCAATACGATTTGGGGGAGGCGTTTGGATAAGGCTATAATCTCGTGCGCCCAAAAGCGAAAACTGCAATGTTCTAGGAATAGGCGTAGCTGTAAGTGTGAGCGTATCTACATTGAGTTTAAACTGCTTCAACTTTTCTTTTACCGCCACTCCAAATTTTTGTTCTTCATCTATAATTAAAAGTCCCAAATCTTTAAATTTGACTTTATCGCCTACCAATGCGTGCGTACCAATCAATATATCTATTTTTCCTGCTTCCAAGTCTGCAAAAATTTCTTTTTTTTGCTTGGCAGTTTTGAAACGATTGATAAATTCCATACGGCAAGGCATCTCTTTCAATCGTTCTTTGAACGTACGATAATGCTGAAACGCCAGAATCGTCGTTGGCACTAAAACCGCTACTTGTTTACTATCGGCTACCGCCTTAAAAGCAGCACGAATAGCCACCTCGGTTTTGCCAAAACCCACATCGCCACATACTAGCCTGTCCATGGGAATTTCTTTTTCCATATCGGCTTTTATGGACTGCGTAGCGGTAGCTTGGTCGGGCGTATCTTCGTATTCAAAAGACGATTCGAGTTCGTACTGCATATACGTGTCGGGCGAATATGCAAATCCTTTGCTAGCCTTGCGTTTTGCATATAATTTTATCAAATCTTCGGCAATATCTTTGATGCGTTTTTTGGTTTTTCGCTTGATAGCCTGCCAGCTGTCGCTTCCTATTTTATTTAATTTGGGTTCGAGTCCTTCTTTCCCTACAAATTTACTGATTTTGTAGAGCGAATTGACATGCACATAAAGGATGTCATTATTGGCATAAATCAATCTTACAGCCTCTTGTGTATGTCCATTGACTTCTAGCTTTTCCAATCCCGAAAATCGTCCTACGCCATGATCGATATGTGTTACAAAATCGCCAGGCTTCAATTCTTTAATCGATTTCAGCATAATGGCTTGCGCAGACGTAGCATTTTTCTTTGTAAAATCAACCTTCTTGAAACGCTGAAATATTTCATGGGACGTGAAAAATACTTTTTTCAATTCTGCATCTACATATCCTTTTACAAACTCGCCTTGTGTTTTTTGATACACAATATTTTTGCTCAAATCTCTAAAAATAGCGTCGTATCGATCAAATTGTTTTTCATCTTCGCACATCAAATGGACTACATAGCCTTCTTCTTGAAAACGTTCTATTTCTTGACACAGTTTATTGAAATTCTTATAAATCAAGGGAGTTGGTTCCAACGAAATAGAAGGGAATGTTTCTATATCCGATTTTGAAGATACTTGGTTTTGAAGTTCATAAACATGCTTAAAATGCTCCAGAAGCTTCAAATCACCCTTTTTTATGACATAATCTTTGGGCAATTCTTTGAGCATATCTTCGGGGGTATGTTCATTGAAAAACTGAATAGACTCTTGAACCCGCGAAGCCAATTTTTTAGATTCATAAATCCAAAAATGAGTCTGTGTGGGCATGACTTCAAAAATGCTTTTGAGAACCGTTTCTTTATTTCGAGTTACATTGGCACTCAACATCAAAGAATCTAATGTATCTATAGATAATTGATTTTCAATATCAAACGTCCTTATTTCTTCTATTTCTGTATCAAAAAGTTCTATTCTATATGGCAAGGCATGGGCATACGAATATACATCTATAATATTTCCCCTTACCGCAAATTGGCCATATTCATATACAAAAGGTACACGATCAAAGCCCATTTCTTCGCAGAGTTCTATAAATTTTTGAACATGAATGTTTTCCCCTTTTTTATAGGCTTTGGAAAACTTTTGGGTTTCCGCTATTTTCTCTATCAATGCTTCGGGATAGGTCAATGCTACGATATCTTGATGTTTTTGAAGGCTATCAATAGCCACCATTCTGTCGCTGACTTTATTTTTAGAAATATACGAATACTTATTCTTGGTCTCCGTGGTTTGTTCTAGCAATAAAAAGGGTAAATCGGATCGCAAGACTTTCCAATCGTTCATAATTTCCAGTGCCTGTTCTCTATCCTTAAGCACCACAATATGTTTGCCTTGTATATTTTTGATGATAGCATGCAGAAATACACTATCAAACGAGTGATTTTGAAATAAAATCTGAAAAGGTAATGATGTTTTATACGCTTGATATACAGCCTTTACACGATCATCATTCAAATAACTAGAAAACATTGTAGCTCAATAAAAATAAGATGCAAAAGTAATAGAATTTGCCCAAATCCTTAAATTGATATATGAAAATTATTGATATTAGATATTTTTAAGTTCGGACATAATAAAATCGCGTCCACCTTTGCTCAAATCCAGTCCCGGTAGTTTTTCGCCTTCAAATTCTACTCGGCCTTTTGATTTATCAAAGCTTTTTATCTTTGCTAAATTGATTATATGAAACCTATCTACACGTTTTATCTCTATAGATTCACCGATAATATTTTCAATTTCTTTCAACGATTGTGTAATGAGATGCTTGAACCCTTGTGAAAGATTGAGCCAGCAATAATTTCCTTCGGATACAAAATAAGCTATATCTAAAAGGTTGAATTTCATTTTTTTATGTCCCGATTTAAAAATAACAAACTGATCTTTGGACTCCTCAAGTTCATGCTTGATTTTTTCGATAGCATCTTCCAGTTTATTGATATCCCATGGCTTATCAATAAATGCTTTGACTCCCAACGAAATGGCTTTTTGTGCATTTTCAAATGTAGCTTCTGCACTTACCATTACCACAGATGTATATACACCACGCTCTCGAATTTGCTCCAAAAACTGCAATCCTGTTTGATGTGGCATATTGATATCCAAGAAGATAATATCCACTGGATATTCTTGAATATACTCGTCCGCTTCGGCCGTGCTTCTAAATGTCCCCATGACCTTTACCGATTCAATATCGTTCAGGTCCATTTCCATAAGTTCTCTTGCTTTGCGCTCATCTTCTACAATAATGACTTCTAATTTTTTCTCCATAGTTTTTTAAATTTACATGTTTGTGCAAATTTAAAAACTTTTCATTTATTATTCAATAAGAAGTAATAAAAATGGAGGCTCTAGCGCCTCTAACTTGTCCTTTTGCGTCGTAAATGTCTGATAATCTGTAGGTATATTTTTTTGAATGATTTGATAAAATTTTCAATTGTTTTTTCAGCATACTTAGTCCCGAGCCTGTAGAATGCGTTTTATTCTCATTAGCTTTCTCCAACCCTAGTCCATTATCTTCTACCGAAATCACTAATTTATCTTTTAGCTGAAGTACATACACCGCCAATTTCCAATTACCATCAGGCTTATTATACAATCCATGTTTGATAGCATTTTCTACCATCGTATGAATACATAAATTGGGAATTTGAGTATCTAATTTTACATTTTTACATACAACAATACGATATGACAAAGTATCTTCAAAACGCAATCCTTCCAAAGCCAAATAATGACTCAAAAATTTCAATTCCGTTTCAAGGCTGGTTTCGGGATTGTCAAAATTGGACAATACAATTCGTTGAAGCTCAGTTATTTTAACCAAATAAGAGGAAGCTTTTTTCACTTCTTCTTTTCGCAATAAATAATTGATACTCGTCATGGCATTAAACGTAAAATGAGGGATATATTTTGACTTTATAACTTGAAGCGAAAGACTATTTTTTTCAACTTTCTTTTTTAATTCCTCAGCTTGATTTTTCATTAATTTATTCATAAAATAACGAACGACTAAATAACCAAAAAACACCAACAAGAGCAATAAAATAGACCAAAACATAAATGTCTCATAAAATCGTGGCTTAAAAACAATAGGCAGGGATTTTTCTGATTCATTCCATGTAACCCCATCAAAAGAAGCTTGAATTTCAACTTGATACGTCCCTGTTGAAACATCTATTATCCTAATGATATCATTGGATTCAATATAATTCCAAGTAGAATGTGCATTTAATCTATATCGATATTGAATATTATTATGATTGAGATAGGTAGGACACGTGAATTTTATATCCAAATCTCGGGATGAAGGACCAATCAAATATTCTTTTTGTTCAAAAGTATCAAATGCGCTATAATTACTTTTTTCATTATAAAACGTATACTCTTGAATACATACTTGGGGAGGCACATGTACTAGATTAATCAATTTATTTAGATTGAATTTCAAAACTTTATCCAATCCTGGCCAATAAAAAGTACTATCATTTTCAACAAAGAAATTATTTTGACTTCCTTCAAGCAGCGTCAATTGATTGGCTACGGAAAAAGTGAAATAATCTTCAATCCCCGTTTGATGCCAAAGTGTCAAATCGACAATTGTTAATTCTTGTAAACTGCCTATGATGAGCCATTTTCCCACTTGAGAAATAGCCATTATGGGTGTTTTGATTGGCAAATTTTGCAGAAGAAACTTTTTTCCATTTTTATAAACGAATAAAGATTTCCCAGCATTAAACCAAATAGATTGATAGGAATCACAAAAAATTGAAAAACCCGGCACTTCATCTTTAGACAACTCTTTAAATGCACCATTTTCTTTAACTAAAAAGGCATGAATATCATCTTTTAAAAGTAAATCGCCTGACGAGTTAAAATCAATATTATAGAAAGGAGTATTCATCAGTTTTGAATTCTGAAACGTTATTTTTTTCAAAACCTTTGTATGTGCATCAAAACGATAAAGACCACTTTCAGCAGAGATATAAATATCTTGCGTCCTTGGATTGGTTTTAATTTCATAAACAATTCCATTAATTTCAATATCAAGAAAATTCCATTTCCCTTTTATCAAAACTGGAATTTTATTATTCTGGATTAGCGGAAAAATAATATCATTAAACTGATTATATACTATGGGGCCTATCATTTCTTGCGAGGAAAAACCAGGAATGCGATAAGATGAAAACGAAATATTATCTTTAGACTCCAGAATTCCTTTGGTAGAGGAAGAATAGTAATAATTCCCCTTGGGCAATTTACTAATATAGACAATATGATCTGCGACTCCTCTATCGTTAAAATACAGTTCCTGTATGCCTTGATTAAACAGACAATTCAAGCCATGCTCCGTCCCTACATATAAATTGTTTTGCTTATCTTTTACAAAGTCCCAGGCTAAATCCATTTTGCCAAAAACCAACGATTTGCCATCTTTGAACAAATAACTCTTATTGGATTTTTTTTGACAAATCACACCGTTAGAGGAAATTCTAATCCTATCCTTTTCCTCAATATCAAAATCAAACAATACGGAGTCTATTCGGACATTCAATTGATAATCAATACTAATTTTAAAAAGCTTATTCGATTCAAAATTAATATATTGTTGTCCCATTTGATCCAACGAGTTCATTTTTGACAATTCAAAAGATTGAAAGTTTGATTTATTGAGCTTTTGAGAATAAATATGTGATTTATCCTTAAATCCTTCTAAAAGTATTTGATCTTTTTCTCGAATATTTCTTGAAAATAAAACGACATCTTTTGTAGCACTATGAATTTCTAAAACATTCTTAAAACAATATTTAGGGGAAAATTTTTCAATTTTTCTATCAAATTCATATACATATAGGTTTGAATCAATTAAAAAATTAAACCGAATATTTTTATTAGGGAGGAACGCAACTTTTGTTTTAATCGGATTTAATTTTTTAAATCCTGTATTGATATAATATCTAAAGTATTCAATATGATTGCCTTTGACAATAGCATAGCTAATATATCCGTATCGATCAGAATAAATGACCAAAATAGATTGATCTGGCATCTCATATAGGGCTTCTACGTGCTGTGAATAAAACTTTAACTGATTTTGATTTACAAATTCGTGCATTTTATTTCCATCCCATCTTGCCAAACCGTTCCGAGTTCCTATCCATAAAAACCCTTTCTTATCTACTAAAAGACTGGTGATTTGAACTTGAGGCAAGCCTTCTTTTACGCCAAATTTTTTAATTGCAGGATTGATAAAAATAGGATTCTCCTCACTCAACATCACATTGCAATAAAGCATACAATATCCAATTAAGAAGTATTTAATTATATAGCCAAGATTTCCCTGCAAGTTGTATAGATTATTTCAAAGGCAAATATAAAAAACATTTTTTAATTTTTATACATTCTTTGAACCAATATATAATCTATACGTGATTCTGCCCAAGGGTTTCTATAATTATGGAAGAGCGTGCACCTCTTATCCTTCCATCAGGGGTATATAACGTATTCAAACTAAAATAATATTTCCTTTCATCCGAATTTAAAATTTGAATTTGTTTTTTCAGCATAATGAGGCCTGTCCCCGTAGAATTAAACTGATTTTCTATTGCTTTTTCTAGTCCAATACCATTATCTTCTACACTCAAAATCAATTTATTCTTAACTTTTAATATATAAATTCGTAAGCGCCAGTTCTGCTCTGCCTTGTTATACAGCCCATGTTTAATGGCATTTTCTACCATAGTATG
>JBIILY010000254.1:0-2955 GCA_044338225.1 Chitinophagales bacterium | reverse complement strand
TTGCAAATTCTGAGGGTTGCAATCTAAAAAAACCCAAATCAATCCATGCTTTGGCGCCATTGACTTCTTTTGCCAAGAAAAAAACTAATACGAGTAATCCCAAAGTCAAAAAATAATATACATTCGCAAACATGCTAAAAATCTTTGAGTTGACATTCAAGATGAAAAAACCAATAATCAAACTCAATACAATCCATACAAATTGTTTTCCATACGTATAATTGACGTTGAAAATATTGGGCCCTTCCGAATTATATCCTGCCGAATAGATAGAAATCCATCCTATCAACATCAGCAAAATATAGGCTATAATCAACTGCCAGTCTAGCTTAGTGCTTAGGGATGCTGTCGTCTTCATTCAATTTAAAATTTATGATATGTCTACTTTTAATACTATTTACAAGGGCCATTCGATTGGGAGATAATGAATCTTTGAGATATTTTTCAATTATTAAGCTTACTATAGGACCTGCTGTTCCGCCTCCACTTCCCGCATTTTCAACAATACACGCTACCACAATTTTGGGATTAAATCGAGGCGCAAATCCTACGAATATAGAGTGATCTTCTCCATGAGGATTCTGCGCAGTTCCTGTCTTTCCACACAATGAAATGCCTTCAATCTTTGAGGCACGTGCGGTACCCGATACCACTACACGCTCCAATCCATCTATGACTGCTTCGTATTTTGAACGCGCGATAGGAACGGTTACTTTTTTCAAAAATGGATTTTTGTATCGCTTCCCATCATGGATGATATTTTTAACCAAATGAGGCGTATAATAATAACCCCTATTGGCAATAGCACAATACGAATTGGCAATTTGCAGTGGTGTCATCAATACTTCTCCCTGCCCTATTCCTAATGAAATAACAGTTGTAGCTCGCCAGGATCTTCGATACATTCTGTTGTAATATCCCGTATCGGGCAAGTAGCCTTTTTTCTCATTTTTGATATCCAAGCCCAGTTTTTGATTTACACCAAAACGTACCAAATTTTTATACCATTTGGAATAGTCGCTAAAAAAAGTTCTAGAGTTGGGCACTTCAATTGAATTTCTGAATGTTTGACAAAAATAAGGGTTGCAGGAATGCATCAAGCCTTCCATAATATTTCTGCAAGGTATGTGTCTATGCGAACATTTGAGTCTTTTGGCACCTATGGGATAAAAGCCAGGGCAATTATATCCAAAATTGACGTCTATCGCATTCATCTGCAAGGCCACCAAAGCAATAATAGCTTTAAACGTAGAGCCTGGAGGATACAAACCTTGAATGGCACGATTGTATAGAGGCTTATACTTATTGGTCAATAATTTTGAATAATTTTTTCCACGAATTTTTCCTGTCAATAAATTGGGGTCATAAATAGGACTACTTACCAGTGCCAAAATTTCGCCCGTACTAGGCTCTATAGCTACAATGCTTCCCGATTTTTGAGTCAACAATGTTTCGCCCAATACCTGCAAATCAATATCCAAACTCGATACTAAATCATCGCCTGCTTCGGATTTCGAGTCAAATTCGCCATTGGAATAACTTCCTTTGATACGATTAAACGCATCTACAATTACCGTTCGAACGCCTCTAATACCTCGTAAATATTTTTCATAACTCAGCTCGATCCCATTCTTACCGATATAGTCGCCACTCAAATACGTATAATCCTGATTAGCTTTTATTTGCGAGCTATCTATCTCACCAATATCGCCTAGCACCAAAGCACCCGATTTATATGGATAGCTTCTTATCGAACGGCTTTGACCATAAAATCCTTTAAACTTATGGATATGTTCCAAAAATCGATTGTAATTTTCTACCGAAACCTGTTTTACAAAAGGGCTTTCCCTATAAGGAGACTTCAATTTACATCGACGCATTTGCTCCGAATAAAATGGCAAATCTATCTCCAAAAATTCGCTTAATTTAACGGAATCAATATCCTTGGGAACTTCGCTAGGCGTAACCATTATGTCAAATAAATTCTCATTATGTACAATCAATTTTTGGTTTCTATCAAAAATTTGACCCCGAGATGGATAAATGATAATTTCTTTGATGGCGTTATTATTGCTTCGCTCTCTATTTTTGGTATCAATAATCTGAAGATAAAACAAACGCATGATAAATACCGATGTACTCAAAATCAATAAAATTTGAATCATTCGTTTTCTATCAGAATATATATCGTGCATTATTGTTAAATTTCTTAAAAAATATGGTGCAAAATTAAAAAAAAATATCACATTAGTAAAATAGTTTTATATTTGCACTCTCAAAAAATGAGAAGCGCTCTAAAAAAAACATAAAAGGTCGGGTGGCCGAGCGGTTAGGCAGAGGTCTGCAAAACCTTGTACAGCGGTTCGAATCCGCTCTCGACCTCATTAAAAAAATTGTTTTCATTTTAGAAAATAGTTTTATATTTGCAAACTTTTTTACCAGAAAAGTTTGATTTGCGAAAGTAGCTCAGTTGGTAGAGCACAACCTTGCCAAGGTTGGGGTCGCGAGTTCGAGTCTCGTCTTTCGCTCCACTAATTTATCTATGACTAGGTAAATTTACCCTGGTGGTGAAATTGGTAGACACGCAGGACTTAAAATCCTGTGGGCAGTAATGTCCGTGCGGGTTCAAGTCCCGCCTGGGGTACAAAAAAGACTTACTTCCGGTAAGTCTTTTTTTGTTTTAGACAATAATATACTATGTTTTACACCTAAATTCTTTATTCATCAAGCTTTGACAGATTTTATATTGGACAAACAAATGATTTGGAAAATCGAATCGTTAGACACAATTACGGATATGTCAATTCTACAAAAGCATACAAACCGTGTGAAATTGTTTTTTTCAAAAGATTTGAGACAAGAGCTGAATCTATGAACTACGAAACCTTCCTCAAATCTAAAAAATCGAAAGATTTTATTTCTAACTTAATCAAAGATTTCAATGAAAATTTACCC
>JBIILY010000253.1:0-2959 GCA_044338225.1 Chitinophagales bacterium | reverse complement strand
AATAACTATCCAAAAAACGCAACTCTGTATCAAGAGGTATTTCGGGTTTCTCAAAATTGGTTAACGCTATTCGTTGCAAATCTGTCATTTTAACCAAATAGGAGGAGGCTTTACGGATCTCTTTTTTCCTCAACAAATAATTTATACTAGTAATTGCATTAAATGTAAAATGTGGGACATACTTTGATTTAATTACTTGTAACTGAAGATTATTTTTTTCAACTTGTTTCTGAACTTCTATCTGGTGCTTTCTTTTTTGAATTTCTAAAAAGAAGATGATAATCATACTCCCAATTGCTGAAATCACAACAAGGAAGAAAAACCAAAAAAAGGCTGTTTCATAATACTTTGATTGAAGAATTATGGGTATGGATTTTTCACTTTGGCTCCATGCTTTTCCGTCATACGAGCTCTGAATTTCTACTACATAAACTCCAGCACTCAAATTGATTAATCGAATCGTTTGACTCAATTGAAGTTCAACCCAAGGATGATTTGGAGAAATACGATATCGATATTTCAAAAAACTATTTTTTACATACAGAGGATTGGAAAAATTAACATCAAAATTTCTCACATTATTACCCAATCTGTATTCTTTTTGACCTAGTGAATCAAAAGTGGCAAACTTTTTATTTCCGCTATAAAAAACATATTCTTCAATAGAAACCTTGGGAGGAAAAGAGTCTATTTTTGTTAAAATTTTGGGATTGAATTGCAGCACCTTATCTAGACATGGCCAATAAATACTGCTATCTTCTGCATCAATAAAAAAGTTGTTTTGATTGCCTTCAAGCGTATTTAAATCATTTTCAATAGAATACGCTATATATTTCTCTTCGCCCGTCTTGTACCAATGCTCCAGATCAAAAAATACAATATCTCTATATGTACCGATAACCAGCCATTTTCCATACTCTATCATTGACAATATAGATGTAGTAATCTTTAAATTCTTGAGCTGGATACTTTTGCCATTGCGGGTACAAAACAAGCTAATGCTATAATTTTCCCACACACCATTATATTGATCGCAAACTATAGCCAACCCCAAACGATTCAAAGCGGTAAGTTCTTTATATCCACCCTCTAAATCTAGTAAATAAGAATCACTCGAAGTTTTCATGGCAATTTTTCGATCTTTTGTAAAAACGATTGAAATGATATTGCTTCGCTTCAAAGTATCAAATGCTGTTTTAAATTTTTCGACTTTTTTTGTAGTAGCATTAAACTTATAGATAGACTTAATATTTGAAAAATAAATATCTTGCGTAGCAGGATCTATGGCTGATGTATAGATTTCATTTCCCTTTTGGAAGTCAAAAACCTGAAGTCTTCCATTTACCACAAAAGGTATTTTTCCTTGAACGGAAAGTGGCAACAAAACATCATTATATTTATTGCAATTTGCACCAAAACCGCCTACATGCCCAGCATTGGGTACTTCAATTTTTGTATAATGTTTATTATCTTTGGATTGATAAATTCCATTAGTAAATGAACTATAATAAAACGTGCCCTTTCTATCCTTTGTCATACTCCAGATATTATCAAAATCTTCATTCAACCGCAACTTTATTTCGCTGATTCCCATTTTGAAAAAATTGAGCAGTCCCAGTTCTGTTCCTACATATAAATTATTACTTTTATCTTTTTCCAAACAATAAGGCATAGGCAAATCAAACAATTTATATTCTTTTTCAAAATCATAATAAATCATTTTTTTGGGTAAATATTCATATAGGATACCACTCAAATTACTCACACAAATTTTATTGGATTCCAATTTAAAGGGCACTTTATGATGATATAAGATTAGCGTATCCAAGCCTTTTGATTGAATATTTAAAAACAAATTATTAGGATAATCCACAAAACTGGCAGAAAATTCTTTTTCTCTATTTGAAAATACTTGAGTCTTTGTCAACCTCGTTTTTTTAATAGGAATAGACTTTGTTTTATGATTTACCAATACATTTACTTGTTTTAAATCTATAGAAATCTTTGGCACATTGGTATAAAAAACCGCGCCTTTTTCTACTTTCAAAATCCACTTTACATCAGGAACAAGACTTCCTTTTTCAAATTTATTATTTAGACGGCTGTATATATATGAATATAGATTCCCATTTTTCAAAAACACAATTTGGATCCTATTATTATCTACAGGACTTACTTTTAATTGCTCAATATTATTGAATAAAGCCCCTTTGAGTTTGAAATGTTTTAAACGATTTCCACTAATAATCACAAATTTTATAATATCATTATTCAAGGGTCTAAAATAGGCTAAAACATTTGAATTTGGAAATTCTTCAAACCCTAACACATACTCATACGATTCTTTAAGTTTTGAGTTAAAAGACTTTAGCTCTTTTCCGTCCCATTTGGCAAAGGTATAGCGCGTACCAACCCATACAAAACCTTTGCTATCGGTATACATCGTGGTTATTTGCATTTGTGGCAGTCCATCGCTCGCTACAAATTGTCTAGCGGAATAGGTCTTTTCAATGACTCCTGCATCTCTCCCAAAGAGAGATAAGGCTGCACATACTATCAAAAAAAACAATAATTTTCTATTTCTCATCCTAACGAACCATTCTTAATCGCTCAATTCTATTACAAATATAGGTCTAACCATTTTTTAATTATAAAAAAAACACCAAAAAACATTACAAATTAATATTTTTTGGTGTTTAAAAAAAGATGTAAACATGAAAAAATCTTTTTTAGGGTCTTTTGATTTCGATAGTATTTTTGGTAAAAAACTACGTTGCAAAATTAAATCCTTTAGCCCATGCTAAAATAAATTCTGGATTAAAATAGGGATTTTTTTGATGAACCGATTATCTCATGTCCAAAAACTCATAGCCTTTATAATCTTGCTCTAGAAAGCTAAAAAGGCTGGCAGATACTGGCTTATTTTCCTCTCGGGAGGCTATAGCGTAGCTCACTCGAG
>JBIILY010000252.1:0-2970 GCA_044338225.1 Chitinophagales bacterium | reverse complement strand
ATTGAGTTAATAAATAATTCTGTAAAGGTACGACACTTTTTTTTAAAACTACAAAATATATTCTTAAAAATTTTTACATTACTAATAAACCAATGTATCTTATCTTTGTAGCGTTACTCTAAATTGAAGTCATTTCAACTCTATATTCATTAAATAAATCATCAATCAAATGAAAATGCTTATAAAAATTATCGTTATACTTGTAGTTTTAGTTTTGATATATATCTTTGGGAATATCGTCTATGCAAAAATGTCGTATTTCAATCCAGCAACTCTAGAATCTCTTAGGATTAATGACCATGCAAAGGCAATAGACACATCAAAAGACAAGGAATATAGCGCTATGATATGGAATATTGGCTATGCAGGACTTGGAAAAGAGGCCGATTTCTTTTATGATGGTGGTAAAATGATGCAGCCTAGCGAGCCTTTGGTCAATAAATATTTTGAAGGTATTATGAATACTATCGAACAAAATCCCTCAGATTTTATTTTATTGCAAGAAGTAGATAGTTTTAGCAAAAGAAGCTATTATATAGAAGAAATGAATTTAATCAAAAACACATTTTCCGCTAATTACAAGAGTACATTTGCCCTTAATTATAAAGTCAATTATATCCCACAACCTTGGTTGACTCCAATGGGAAAAGTCAATAGTGGCTTGATGACTTTATCCAAATTTGAAGCAAATAAAACGGTAAGACATCAATTGCCGGGAGAATTTGGCTTTCCAAAACAATTGTTTTTCTTGCGTAGATGCCTGTTGGTCAATTATTATCCGTTATCCAATGGCAAATTTTTAGTAATGGTCAATATCCACAACAGTGCTTATGATGATGAAGGTACCCTGAAAAAACAAGAAATGGCTTATTTAAAAATGTTTTTAAATGAGGAATATACAAAAGGGAATTACATCATTTGTGGCGGGGACTGGAATCAATGTCCGCCCAATTTCAAATACAATCAATTAGCAAAAGGCAAAGAAGGGGATTATTTCCAAACGAATGTTTCTCAAGACTTTATTCCCAATTGGCAATGGATATTTGATCCAAAAACGCCTACTAATCGAAAAAATAATAAACCATTTGAAAAAAATAAAACATTTGTGACCTTGATAGACTTTTATTTAGTCTCTCCAAATATAGAAATTACCTCATGCCAAGGCATTTCAAATGATTTTGAATTTTCGGATCATCAACCGGTACACATTAAATTTAAATTAAAATAATATAAAACCATGACTGTTAAAAGAACAGAAATAGCCGATTTGGGCGAATTTGGATTGATAAAAGCATTAACTAAAGATTTTCACCAAAGCATTGACACCATAAAAGGTGTAGGCGATGATGCCGCTGTAGTGAAATTCAACAAGGAAAATACGTTGATTTCAACCGATTTTTTGATTGAAAATATCCATTTTGATTTGGCATATACACCATTAAAACATTTGGGCTACAAGGCGGCTATTGTCAATTTTTCGGATATTTATGCGATGAATGGCACGCCAAAACATATTACCGTATCCATTGCGATTAGCAATCGTTTTAGTGTGGAAGCTTTACAAGAAATTTATGCGGGAATACATATAGCTTGTGAAAAATATAATGTAGATTTGATAGGTGGCGACACTACCACATCGGAAAAAGGATTGATTATTTCAATAACGGTAATTGGAGAAGCCAATCAACAAGAAATCGTATATAGAAATGGTGCTAAAGTTGGGGATTTAATTGCCGTTACTGGCAATTTAGGGGCGGCTTATATGGGATTGCAAGTATTGCAACGTGAGAAAATGGTTTATCTGGAAAATCCCGAACTACAACCTGAACTAAATGATGAAAATTCGTATTTGATACAACGATTTTTAAAACCAGAAGCAAAAAAAAGCGTTATTGAATTTTTCAAGGCCGAAAATATTAAACCTCATGCTATGATGGATATCAGCGATGGGCTCAGCAGCGAAATTTTTCATATCTGCACGCAGTCTGGAGTAGGCGCAGAGATAGAAGAACGTTTTTTGCCTATTGAAGAGCAAACATTCAATGAATCGATGAAAATGAATATTGATCCTACTGTTTCGGCACTCAATGGAGGCGAAGATTATGAGTTGCTTTTTACATTTGATAAAAAAGATTTAGAAAAAATATCCGAAAACGAGCAAATTACCGTTATAGGAGAAATAAAATCAAAAGATAAAGGCATTAAGCTCAAATCAAAAGGAAATAATCTTTATGATTTGAAAGCACAAGGCTGGATTAGTTTCTAACAATCTAATAAACAAAAATATATTAAAATGCGTCTATTACTTATTGTATTATGGATATTTTCAAATTTGACATTTGCACAGCAAATTAGCTGGTCAGATGATGAAATTCAGTCGGGATATTTAATCGATAATATTTTCAATCGATTGGATGAATCTACTCAAGTAATAGGAAAATCTGCAAGGGAAAATGTATGCGAAGTACATCAATACGATACTGCATTTAACTTATTAAAAAAGAAACTTATCCAATTTGATAAAAAGAAAAAATATGATTATCAAGGAGCTATTATCACGCAAAATGATCAAACCTATTTTATTCTAAAAGAATATGAACCCGAAGAAGAAATTCATAAATATTATTTATTGAAATTTGATGAAGAGGGTGAAGTAGTTATGAATCCCATTTCTATTTTCAGTATTCCGGGCCGCAAAAAAGAAGTATTTGAGCTAAAAGCATACTATTCACCTGATAAATCAAAAATTGGTTTGGTGATAAATGATATAGATTACTCGCATTTTTCATCTACTTCAGACTTCAATTCCTATATCGCTATTTATCAATCTGATATGGACTTGCTCTACAAGAAAAAATATGCCATGCCTATGCTCGCTAGCAAAGTGGAAAACATCAACAACTGGCTTAACAATGATGGCACCATGCTCTATTACTACAAATTAGACAAATCCAATAATTATGCATTCTC
>JBIILY010000251.1:0-2988 GCA_044338225.1 Chitinophagales bacterium | reverse complement strand
GTTTATAGTATTTGTCTTCGAGCGAGCTAATAATTACGCCTTTTGACGTGCTGGCATGTACAAATTTGTCTTTGGAAAGATAAACGCCTACGTGCGAAATTTTTCCATTTTGGGCTATAGAAAAAAAGATGAGATCGCCTTCTTCTAGTTTATTAAAATCTATCTTTTTTGCTTTTTCCGCCAGTTTATTTGAAGGGGTATAAAAATCGGCTGGTATATATTCCAAAACTCGTAGCATTTCGCAGGTAAAATGACTGCAATCTATGCCTTTTTTTGAATTTCCGTTGTATTGATAAGGGGTATTGAGCCATGCGATGACTGCTTTTTTAAGTTTTGTGTTTTGTATTGTCACACCCAGTTCATTCGCTTTCTCTTGAGGAAACGAAGATGAAGATGTTTTGGAGGCTTTTTTCCTATTTCCACATGAAAGTGAAAAAAGAAGAAGGATTGCTATAAATAATCGAAATACAGGTAATTGCATACCTGCAAAGAAACAAAATTTATTTGACAGTTTCGTTATACAGCTCCACTATTTTTTCAACAGCGTACTCTATTTCGTCCATTTTATTAAATTTGCTAAAGCTAAAACGGATTGCTTTTCGCTCTTTGGGGTAGTTGAGCGCTTCTAGCACATGAGAGCCTTTGTTGGCACCACTACTACAGGCACTTCCACTGCTACACGCTATGCCTTTCATGTCTAGCTGGAATGTAAGCATGTCATTGCTCATAATTTCGGGAAATCCTATCGTAAGTACCGTATATAAGCTGTTTTCAAGATTGGTAATGATTTCGATATCTAGAATAGTATTTCCCAATTTTTCGGCCATAGATTTTCTCAAATTGTTTACATAAGCTTCGTCGTCTGCTATGTTTTTTACAGCATGTTCCAATGCCACGGACATCCCAATGATAGAAGCCATATTTTCGGTGCCACTTCGCATGCCTCTTTCTTGTGAACCTCCTGATATAAAGGGTTTTAAGCAATTTGGATTTTTTATATAAAGAAAGCCCACGCCTTTTGGCCCATGAAATTTATGTGCCGATGCTGCTACAAAATCGATGCCCAACGCTTCCATATTCAAGGGTAAATGCCCCATAGTCTGTACCATATCACTATGTACAAAAGCATTATATTTCTTTGAAATTTTACAAATGGTTTCAATATTGTTCAAAGCGCCCACTTCATTATTTGCATGCATTACAGATACCAAGGTTTTTTTATTGCCTTCGGAAAGTAATTTTTCTAATGAGTCGGTTAGAATTGATCCAAATTTATCTATTGGCAAATATACAATTTCAATATCCTGCGCCACCTCTTTAATAGTAGCGTGAATAGAAGGATGCTCTATAGGAGAGACGAGAATACGCTCAATTTGAAGACTTTGAAAAGCATTTTTTAGTACGGAATTGTTGCTTTCGGTGCCACAAGATGTAAAACAAATCTGGCTGGGTTTTGCATGAATAGCTGTAGCTATTTTTCGTCTAGCTTCTTCTAATTGTCCTTTTGCCTCTCTCCCAAAATGATGCGATGAGCTAGGGTTTCCGTATGTTTGCTTTAGATTCTTCACCATGGATTCTATTACTTCATCACTTACAGGAGTCGTTGCAGCATTATCCAAATAAACCTTTCTCATTGTCGTTATTGTTAAATAATTATAAAATACAAAATTAAGCTATGCAAAATAAAAGATATTAGTTTTTTTTCACTACCTTTGTAAATTGTTATTATATTAAAAATTCATGATTATGAAAAGGTTTTTATCACTAGTTATTTTAATTGCAATTTGGAGCATATCTTTTTCGCAAAGTCATGAGTTGTCATTTGGAATAGGTACTTCTACGTATTATGGTGATTTAGGGGTTTCAAATAATAAATTTTTGCAACCTATTTCAGAGTTTAATACTGGAAATATGCACATGTCGTATACTGGAGGGTATCGTTATAATTTTCCACAATATTTGAGCATAGGACTAAATTTGAGTATGATGTATTTGAGTGCTTATGATTCAGATAATGATAGAAATGGTGACAATTTGTTTAGGAAAATGCGAAATTTAAGTTTTCATACCGATATTTATGAGGCGTCATTAACTGCAAATTTTGAACCCTTGAGAAATGATTTTAGATGGAATGAAGATAATTGGTTTATATCGCCGTATATTGGCGCTGGAATTGGTGTTTTTAAATTCAATCCTAAAACGTTTTATGGTGGACAAGAAGTTGAGCTTCAGCCATTGGGGACAGAAGGACAGGGATTGCTCGGAGGTAAAGCAAAATATGGATTGACTCAAATGAATATGCCTTTAACATTAGGGGTGAAATTTTATAATCCAGCTCGTACATTTTCAGTGGCTTTGGATGCTACATATCGCTATACTTATACCGATTATTTGGATGATGTAAGTACTGTGTATGCCGACCCAGCAGGATTTGGGTTTTATCCTGTAAGTCAGGCTACATTGGCAAATGCGCTTCACGATAGAGCTTATGAAACCTTCCCTGGTTTAGTTTTTGGACCAGGACATCAAAGAGGTAACTCAAAGGATAATGACACCTATTTATCACTTCAAGTTAAATTCTCTTTTTACTTGTTAGGTGGTGGATCTAAAGATTACAATTGTTTTAGAATCAAATAATTTTTAATTTTTTTACAATAATGACAAACTATAGAATAGAAAAAGACACTATGGGAGAGGTTAAAGTTCCTGTAGATAAGTTTTATGGAGCGCAAACACAGCGTTCTATTGAGAATTTTGAAATTGCACAAGATATTTCAAGAATGCCAAAAGAAATTATCAGTGCGTTTGCTATCTTAAAAAAAGCAGCAGCCAAAACCAATTTTGAGTTGGGAGTTTTAAATGAGGAGAAAAAAGATTTGATCGCTCAAGTATGCGATGAAATTCTTGAAGGAAAATGGGATAGCGAATTTCCATTGGTTGTATGGCAAACTGGCTCGGGCACGCAGTCCAATATGAACGTGAATGAAG
>JBIILY010000250.1:0-2992 GCA_044338225.1 Chitinophagales bacterium | reverse complement strand
CGCTCTATCACCGTCATATCCAAACGGCGAGTATAGGGGAGAGCTTCCTTGCTACCATGATAGAAACTATTGAAAATGAACTACCGGCAAGTGTTAAATTGGCTTATTTGCCTTCTATCTTTAGAGTCAATCTGCGATTGAGCGGACATGAAAATGACAAAGCCCTGATTGATAGCTATTTTGAGAAAATAAAAAATACGGTTGCTGACTATGTATATGGTTTTACCGAACAGAGTATATTTGAGCACCTTTTTGCGCGCTTGAAAGCTACACATACCACACTTTCTTTTGCCGAAAGCTGCACGGGTGGATTTTTGGCAAATGCGATGACCGAATTTTCGGGTTCTTCGGAAGTCTTCAAAGGTTCGTATGTGGTCTATTCCGATATTTGGAAATCCAACATCCTGGGTGTCAATTCACAAATTATAGCGGAATATGGTGTGTACAGCTCCCAATGCGTTGCCGATATGCACCGTGCGTTACTCGAAAAATCGGGTGCCGACTTTGCCATCGCTACCAGCGGTATTGTAGAGCCAACGCCCGAAAGCAAAAAGGTAGAAGCCTATATCGCAGTGGGCAATAAAGACCGCGTCATCATCAAAAAAATAGATTTGATCTACAATCGTTCCAAAAATAAAGAAGCCATAGCCGTAAGTGCTTGCTTCTATTTGCTCAAAGAGTTTTTGGCGGATTAATTTTTTCTTTTTTTGGGCGCTTTGCCGCGCTATCCGCTTTATCTCCTCCGCAAGGCTTCGGAGGATGCCGCTTCTATCACGAGCGCAAAACCACACGCACCTTTGCCAAGTTTTAAATTGTTGGGGCTTCGTCATTCTCGAAAATTTTTCTCATCCCAAAATACTACTTGCAAAACAAATTTTACAGAAAAATTTATCGGGAATCTCAATACAATCTTGTCTTCCGTCATTCCAGAAAATTTTCACAAGCGATTCCTTGCTTTCCAAATATTAAAAATTGAAAATTTATCTGGAATCTCAATTGGTAAAATCTCATATCTAACGTCTATTATCTAAACGCTATCCCATAAAGAGACACAAAGAAGGCACAAAATTCACAAAAAAATATCGCATTTGTGAAAATTGTATTATAATTGTGGAGTTATACGAGTTAGCAGCAATGGCAAAAAAAACCGCTAAACCGACAGAAAACTTGAAATAAGAGCCAAAATAAAACAAAAAATAATAAAAATATGGATTTAAAAGACCAACTTAAATTAATCGCAGACAGAACAAAACACAAAGAAAGTATTCAAACTGAAGAAGCAACAAAAAATGCTTTTGTAATGCCTTTTCTTCAAAGTTTAGGTTATGACGTTTTTAATCCATTGGAAGTTGTTCCAGAATTTATTGCAGATATTGGAATTAAAAAAGGAGAAAAAATTGATTATGCAATCTTTAAAGATGGTCATCCAACAATTTTAGTAGAATGTAAAGACTGGAGACAAAATCTAAATGTCCACGACGGACAATTATTAAGATATTTCCACGTTTCAAAAGCAAAATTTGGTTTACTAACAAACGGAATTGTTTACAGATTTTATTCTGATTTAGTTGCTCCAAACAAAATGGACGAAAAACCATTTTTGGAATTTAACATAACCGAAATTAAAGACAACCAAATTGAGGAACTGAAAAAATTTCACAAAGCGAATTTCGATGCTGAAAGCATCGTAAATACTGCAAGTGAAATGAAATATATGAATGAATTGAAACATTTGCTTCACAATGAACTAACCGAACCAAGCTCGGAATTTGTAAAATATTTTGCAAAACAAGTTTATCCAAGTGTTGTAACTGCAAAAGTTTTAGATCAATTCACAGAATTGACTAAAAAATCTATTCAACATTATATTAGTGATTTAATTACGGAACGTTTAAAAATCGCATTATCAAAAGAAGACGAAAAAAATAAAGTAGAAAATGAAATTTCTGCCGAACAAAATCTTGAAGATATTAGCAAAGTAAATACTACTGAAGAAGAACTTGAAGGGTTTTTAATTGTGAAAACCATTTTACGACAAAAAATTCCAGCAACAAGAATTACTTATCGTGATGCCCAATCATATTTCGCGATTTTTCTTGACGATAATAACCGAAAAGCAGTTTGCAGATTATATCTGAACGGAGGAAAGAAATTTATTGGATTATTGGACGAAAACAAAAAAGAAACAAAAAACGAAATCGAAAGTTTGGATGATATTTTTAATTATTCAGCCGATTTATTAAAAACAATCGAACAATACGAATAAAAGCCACTACCTGCCAACAGCAAATTGAAAAAATTGGCGGTTCAGTGGTTATATGAAGTTTTGTGCTTCGTATCAAGTTTTGTGGTGGAAGACAGTTTTTGCCTCCGAAATCGCTAACTTTTTGTAGATGCAAAAAGTTATGTCTGATTTTTTTGAGCGTCCTTTCCTAAAAATTACTTACTCAATTTATTAAACCCGCCGTCGCTCGCGTCTCGCGAGTGACTTTAATACAAGCGTCTCGCTTATTTCTGTATAACTTTAAATAATTTTAAAGGGAAGCTTTGTACAATCCTAATTTTAATTATACCGAATTCGGTACAATTAAAAATGAAGCAGGGAGCAATAATTTTGTACTTTATGTAAATAACTGGAAAGAAGCCACTTTTTTCAATACAAACTATAATCAAATCAACCTTGGTTTAAAATCACTATTGCAAATTAGAAAAAAAGTTGTATCTTTGCCGACCAAATTTAAAAATGAACCAGACTGAAATTAAATTAATTAGTGGGCGCGCTACCCGAACTCTAGCAGAAGCTATTTCGAAAGAAATGGGCATAGAGCTTTGCGATGTAGTAGTGAACCAGTTCAGTGATGGGGAGTTTCAGACCGTAATCAATGATAGTATTCGTGGAAATCACGTATTTATTATTCAAAGTACATTTCAGCCATCGGATAATTTGATGGAATTGTTGATGCTTATTGATGCGGTTAAAAGAGCTTCGGCA